>JBCCSU010000151.1:0-11385 GCA_039199635.1 Bacteroidota bacterium
CCGATTATGATCTTATAAAAGAGCAAATAAAGGTAGCTGCAGGCATAGAAATATCCGGCAAAAACTATGAGCCTAATCTTTATGCCATGGAATGCCGAATAAATGCAGAAGATCCGGGAAATGATTTTAGACCTTCTCCCGGAAAAATAACTAACCTTCATATGCCCGGTGGCCATGGTGTTCGTATAGATAGTCATGTATATACTGGCTATGTTATACCTCCAAACTACGATTCTATGATCGCTAAACTCATAGTTAGTGGGCAAACACGGGAAGAAGTGGTGACAAGGATGAAAAGAGCACTATCAGAATTTGTGATCGAAGGAGTAAAGACTACCATACCCTTCCACCTAAAACTTATGGATGATGAAACTTTCCGGAGTGGTATGTTTACCACTAAATTCCTGGAAAGTTTTGATTTCAGTGATCTTAAGTAATCTAAAAGCCCTTTCTTTAAGGGCTTTTTTATGTCTCTCTATTTAAAAACCATATTTTTTTTCATTTCTCTCTTTCCTTCAGTAACATTCGGTCAAAAGGAATCACTGATCGCTTTTGGTGGTTCAGCCAATAGTTATCGAGGTGAGCTCTCCAACTATGGTACATGGTCAGGAGGGGTTCAGGTAGGCTTGATCTTTAATAAAAATAAAAAACTAAGCGGCTCATTGCAGTTTGGCCTGGGTACAGTCAGTGGCTCCGATCGTAGTTTTGCTTTGCAAACTAACGCGGGTGAGCCCACCCCTAATACTTTTACTAAAACCAACTTCTCCTTTCTTAACTACGCTGCTCGGTTTACTTTTTTACGAAAGAGCAGCTTTTCCGCTTACGTTAGTCAGGGTATGGGATTTATGCGCTTTAATCCAAAAGACGAATTTGGAGATGATCTAATAGATCAAGATACTACCAGGCCGCCTGATGAAGAATACAGGAATATCTCTTTGATACTACCTACAGGTCTTGGAGCTGTTTATCTTTTTGACAACGGCTTTGGTATTAATCTGGAAGGCTGTTTTATGAACACTGCATCTGACCATATTGATAACATCGCTCAGTTTGGAGACTCTAAAGCTGACAACTTGCTTTCCACACGCTTAACCTTGTTGATCCCTTTCAACAGATAGATCATTTTCAATAATTTCAGTCAACCCCTGATACCAGTCCTCCCCATACTTTCGGATGAGTGGATCTTTTAGAAATTTATAAACAGGTACATTTAATTGATTCCCAAGATCACAAGCCGGACTGCAAATATCCCACCTATCGTAGTTGAGAGCTTCAAATTCTTCATATTTAGTAGCTCTGATGGGGTATAAATGACAACTGATCGGTTTTTTAAAGTCCGTTTCTCCTTCCAGAAAAGCCTGTTCAATACCACATTTCAGAATACCTTTCTCATCATACACAGCATAGGCGCATTCTTTGCCTTGAATTGTAGGGGTAGAATACTCACCATCTTCGTCCAAAATGTACGTACCTTGCTCCCGGATCGCCTCCACCCCAGCCTCACTCAGGTAAGGCTTTACCTTACTATATATTTCTTCTAGAATAGGAAGCTCGTCTTCTTCCAGCGGTGCCCCTAGATCTCCCTCTACACAGCAGGCTCCTTTGCATTTCTCCAGATTGCATACAAAGAATTGCTCTTTAACATCATCCGACAATATAGTTTTACCAATCTCAATCATTATGCTTCCACCTAACTAATCATCTCGCAAAATCCCAAAGTTTAAATAGTCCCATTAGGAATAAAAAATACTCACCTTTACCGTAGAGAGCTAAATACTTAAAAATTATTTTATTAATACCTTAAGTGTTCTATTCTTATAGTCCAAAGGCCTTACTAATTCACCTCTATACAATTTTTACGTAAAGCTAATGAACTTTCCAGTATGCACTCCTTACTTGCTTTTAACAGGTTCGGTGTTAGTTAAGTTGGCTAGCGAACCTTCCTTTGAAATAGTAGCCACTTTCACCTCTTTTCAAACGTCTTCGGGCTAATTTAGTTAATGCAGTAAATCTATTTTTCATGTCAAAATAGGCGATTATCCAGATAGGAAAAAGGTTACTTCCTGCTGTTTACATTCCCAGCTTCAAAATGTAACTTGCATGGTCATTTGAAAATACAATATGGAGTACCTGGATAGTCTGAATGAACCGCAGCGTGAGGGAGTAGAAAATACAGACGGACCCGTGATGATCATAGCCGGAGCCGGCTCAGGAAAAACAAGGGTTTTAACCTATCGTATAGCCTATTTGATAGATCATAAGCAGGTAGACCCTTTTAATATTTTGGCTTTGACTTTCACCAACAAAGCTGCGAAGGAGATGCGCGACAGAATAGAAGGTGTAGTAGGCACAGAAGCCAGGAATCTATGGATGGGCACCTTCCACTCTGTGTTTGCCAGGATCTTAAGAGCCGAAGCCGACCGTCTCGGCTATCCTAATAATTTCACGATCTACGACACGGAAGATTCAAAATCCCTGATTCGCTCTATTGTCAAAGAATTAAATCTTGATGATAAAGTTTATAAACAAAATGTAGTTCTGAATAGAATTTCAGGGGCTAAAAACCGCCTGATCTCATGGCGAGAATATCTAAATAATCCCATTTATCGCGCAGATGATGAAAGCAACATGAAACCCGAACTGGGTAAGATCTATAAGATTTACAGCGAGAGGTGTTTCAAAGCAGGTGCAATGGATTTTGATGATCTCTTATTTAACACAAATGTATTATTTAAAGAACATACGGATGTCTTAAATAAATATCAACAGCGCTTTCATTATGTGATGGTGGATGAGTTTCAGGATACTAATATTTCCCAGTATTTGATCACTAAAAAGCTGGCTGCTGTGCGCCAAAACATTGCCGTAGTCGGTGATGATGCACAAAGCATCTATGCTTTCAGAGGAGCAGATATACAGAATATTCTAAATTTTGAAAAGGACTATCCTGATCTGAGGGTAATTAAACTTGAACAGAACTATCGTTCTACTAAGAATATCGTTAATGCTGCTAATTCAGTCATTCTAAAGAACCGGGCCCAACTCAAAAAAAATGTATGGACATCTAACCATGACGGACATCTCATAGAATTACTGAGAGCAAACAGCGATAATGAAGAAGGCCGGCTGATAGCCTCGTCCATTTTTGAAGAAAAAATGAATGTTCAGCTAAAAAATAGTGAGGTGGCGGTTCTTTACCGGACTAACAGCCAATCCAGGGCCATTGAAGAAGCGTTGCGGAGAATGAACATTAAGTACAAGATCATCGGCGGGCTGTCATTTTACCAGCGCAAAGAGATCAAAGACCTAATCGCTTATTTGAGATTTAGTATTAACCATAATGATGAGGAATCTTTTAAACGAATAATCAACTATCCCAGACGTGGTGTTGGAGACACCTCGGTTAGTAAAATGATAGTGGCTGCCAATGATCATGCTATTCCACTTTGGGAGGTTTTGGAAAATGCCAATTCATTTTTAGGAGGTAGGGCAGCCAATGCCGTGTTGGACTTTGTTACCCAAATCAAAAGATTCAAACTTGAACTAGAATCGAAAGACGCTTTTGAGGCAGCAACCCAAATTGCTAAAACGTCAGGTATTCTTAAAGAGCTTTATGAAGATAAAACAGTAGAAGGCCTAAATCGGTACGAAAACGTGCAGGAGTTGCTGAATGCCATTAAAGAGTTTGTAGAAGATCCTGAAAAAGAAGATAAAAGCCTCAATGCTTTCTTGCAAGATGTAGCATTATTATCAGCAGTAGATAATGACAAAGACGATGATAACGAGAAGGTGACCCTTATGACCATCCACATGGCCAAGGGATTGGAGTTTCAGCATGTTTATATTGTGGGGTTAGAAGAAGATCTTTTCCCCTCACAAATGATGCTTAGTAGCCGTGCAGACCTTGAAGAGGAAAGGCGGCTATTTTATGTGGCCATAACACGGGCTAAAGGAAAGCTCTTTCTCACGTATGCCTTAAGCAGATATCGCTTCGGACGTTTGAAGAACTGCGAACCAAGTCGTTTTATTGAAGAAATTGATCCTGTATACATCAAACTCAATAAAAAGTACTCAAAGCCCGAACCAGTGTATTCGGAAAAATCCGATACTACAAAGAACTTCGTTTCGGGTATGAGAAAAACCGTAACCTCCAAACCTGTTAAAAAGAGTAATTACAAACCTTCCGCTGACTTTGCCCCGAGCGACACTTCAAATCTTCAAGCCGGGATGAAAGTAGAGCACCCTAAGTTTGGCTATGGTAAGGTAATGGAGTTAGACGAAAGCGGTGCGAACCGTAAAGCAAAGGTTAGTTTTGATGACTTTGGAGAAAAAACATTATTACTTAGTTTTGCTAAACTCAAAATACACGATAATTAGCCCTTATCTTTAATAACCCGACATCGGGTTTAATATTATTAAATGAATTATAACACAAGCTTATCTCCTGTCATATTGAAGGAATACGGGAGAAACATTGAAAAAATAGTAGCTTATCTGCGCACTATTGAAGACAAAGAAAAAAGAACAAAATACGCTCACACCCTGGTAGAGCTAATGAAGCAAATTGCACCCTCGGTAAGAGAAACTACTGAAACCAATCAAAAACTTTGGGATGACATGTTTATCATGGCGGGGTTTGACCTAGACGTAGACAGTCCATATCCTGTGCCAGATAAAGATGTGCTTACCAAGCCCCCTCAGCGAGTAGCTTACGTAAACAACAGAATAAAATATAAGCACTACGGCAGAAATATTGAACTATTAGTAAAGGAGGCCATTAAAAAGGAAGATCCGCAGGAACGTGAAGAAGCGATCATCTATATTGGAAAACTTATGAAAAGCTTTTATGGTAGCTGGAACAAGGAAGTGATCGATGATGCTGTTATTCTTGAAAACATAAAATCCATATCCGGTGGGGAACTAGATATTGACCTGAGTAAGGTAAAAGATGACAACCTGTTTGAACGGCTGTATAAGGATAAACGTAAGCCCGGCGCTAACCGACATCAAGGAGGGCGCTCCGATAATCGTGGTAAAGGCGGTGGACGCGGCAGAAATAGAGGCCGAAGAAGGAACTAAATGAGCTCATTTAAGATACGTGGAGGGCAGCCGTTATCTGGTGAAATCACTCCACAAGGTGCTAAAAACGAAGCCCTGCAAATTTTATCGGCCACACTGTTATCTGAGGAGCCTGTTACTATACACCGAGTCCCAAATATTGTAGACGTCAATCGGTTGATCGAACTGATCGGTGACATGGGGGCTGAAGTGGAACAATTGGCAAAAGATACTTACCGTTTCACTTGCAAAAACATTGACGTCCATTTTCTGGAAAGCGATGAATACGTTGAAAAAGCCGCTTCTCTAAGAGGTTCTATTATGATCTTGGGGCCACTCCTGGCAAGGTATGGAAAAGCAAAGATACCCAGACCCGGTGGCGATAAAATTGGCAGAAGGCGACTAGATACCCATTTCATCGGTTTTCAAAAACTGGGCGCTAAGTTTGACTACTCAAAGAAAGAAGGTTTTTACAGGATAGATGCTTCCGATCTCCAGGGATGCTACATGCACTTGGATGAAGCATCTGTTACAGGTACTGCTAATATTATAATGGCCGCTGTTTTGGCCAAAGGAAAAACGACCATTTACAATGCCGCTTGCGAGCCTTATTTACAACAACTCTGTAATATGCTCAACCGAATGGGTGCCAAAATAACCGGTGTTGGCTCTAACCTGCTTCACATTGAAGGCGTAGATGCATTGGGTGGTACGGAACATACCCTTCTACCGGATATGATCGAGGTAGGTAGTTTTATTGGCTTAGCCGCCATGACCCAAAGCAAAATCACCATCAAAGATGCCGGAGTAGCGCATCTGGGATTGATCCCCGAAGTATTCAAGCGATTGGGTATAAGGCTCGAGATCAACGAGAATGATATTACGGTACCGGCTCAAAACCACTATGAAATTGAAACGTTCATTGATGGCTCCATAATGACGGTGGCTGATGCACCCTGGCCTGGTTTTACCCCTGACCTGCTCAGTATAATATTGGTAACAGCTATCCAGGCAAAAGGTACTGTATTAGTGCATCAAAAAATGTTTGAAAGCCGCTTGTTTTTTGTAGATAAGCTGATAGACATGGGGGCACAAATCATTCTATGTGATCCACACCGGGCCACCGTAATTGGTTTAGATAGAAAACAGCCACTCCGGGGAATCACCATGAGCTCGCCAGATATACGTGCCGGAGTTTCTTTGCTAATAGCAGCTTTATCGGCTGAGGGTGAGAGTACTATCCTAAATGTGGAACAAATTGACCGTGGATATCAAGACATTGAAGAGCGCCTGGTAGCACTCGGCGCAGATATTCAGAGAGTCAGCTAAAAAGCCTTTGAATAATTGATTTCGCTTACTATATTTCGCGAAATCAACTTAAACTATGGAATATTTAGAACAAGCAAAGGAATTTTTGACTACTCAAGGAGTGGAATTCGGCCTGATGATCTTGAAGGCTATTCTGATACTGGTAGTAGGTTTATGGATTATCAAAACGTTATCCAAGAGTTTTAATAAAGTATTAGAAAAACGAAATGTAGACCCGTCACTATTACCGTTTTTAAAGAGTCTTTTTTACAATATACTCTTTGTTCTCTTAATACTTAGCGTTTTAACAAGCGTAGGCATTGAAGTTACCTCCTTCATCGCCATCCTGGGTGCTGCCGGCCTTGCCATAGGTTTAGCTTTGCAGGGAACACTTCAAAATTTTGCAGGTGGAGTTATTCTTTTAACCTTGCGCCCCTTCAAAGTCGGAGACTATATTGATGGCGGCGGTCATGCCGGTTCGGTAAGAGAAATATCAATCTTCAATACGGTGCTTATGACCCCTGATAACAAAAAGATCATCATCCCAAATGGCGGGCTTTCCAACTCCTCCATTACCAACTACTCGGCTGAGGATACGCGTAGAGTAGATCTTACATTCGGAATTGGCTATGGTGATGACATTAAAAAAGCCAAAGAACTGCTAGACACTATCGTTACCAGTGATGAGCGGATACTTAAAGAGCCTGCTCATCAAATTGCCGTGAGTGAGTTAGCCGATAGTTCTGTAAACTTTGTGGTTAGGCCTTGGGTGAAAGCACCGGATTACTGGGGCGTATATTTTGATTTGCAAGAAAAAGTTAAACTTGAATTTGACAAAGCAGATATTTCAATTCCTTTTCCTCAAAGAGATGTACACATTTACAATGAGAAGTAGGATCTAACCAAAGCTTTTAATGAAGATGCCTCAAAACAGAAAAGCATCTTCAGTTCATCTTAACACAATAAGGTCTGGTAGCGATATCAGACCTTATTATGTTGTTAAAATCATCAGATCTACATCTATTTGCAAATAGACCTCTTGAACTCTACATTCCTTACTGGAATATCTACTTTTATTGCCCCTTTTAGATTCTATTTCTAATCAGTATCTTCATATGATGAAAATCCATTATAAGAAGAGACATATCAACATGCATCTTTTTTTCGGAATAGCATGGCTCTCGCTTGCCATGCTCGCCATCCTTACCGCGGAGGGGATCAAATGGATTGATTTTACTCAGCTAGGGATCTCTGTTGTTTATCTGAGTGTGTATTTTTATACCCTAAAAAACCAATACCTCACTATTGATGATGGAATAATTCGAGAAAATCAGCCCTTTGGCAAGAAAATTAAATTGTCTGAGGTGAAAAGAATTAAAGAATTTGCCGGTGATTATATCCTTAAAACAGATGGAGGCGAGCTCACTATTAACGGGTCGATGATCAGTGAGGATTCTCGCACACTGCTAAGATCCGAACTGAAGAAGCTAGAAGCTAAGTGGGTATAAAGTCAATTCTAATCCATTTTTTCTTATTCACCGTACTGATCTTTGGATGCTCTAAAAATCCGGAAAAGCTCATAAGCTCCGAAGAAAAGCGGGATAACTCAATAGATAGTGGTAAGACTTTAAATATCAATTACTCAGACTTTCTAGGACATTTCTTTTTAGAGACAAATGAGCACCTGAACCAAAGCATCCATTATGATGTAAGGTTTGGCAACTCATCTCTGCTCATAAAAAAGTGTTCCGATTTCGGAATTTGTGAACTACCCGGAGAATTCCATTTAATATCCAAGTCGGGGAATGGATATATCTTTCAGCCAAAAGATGCATCAGGAGATAAAATTCTGACGTTTACCTTCTCTGATGATCACCTATTTGTCTTCGATTATGACTCCCTAGATAAAGAGTGGATGAGAAAAACCTATATCTCTGATCGATGAGAAAGGC
The DNA here is from genome assembly GCA_039199635.1 of Bacteroidota bacterium. GTDB lineage: Bacteria > Bacteroidota > Bacteroidia > Cytophagales > Cyclobacteriaceae > Fulvivirga. The sequence continues at coordinate 8,319 of JBCCSU010000151.1, forward strand.
AGCCTCCTTTTTAAAAGTGACGAGTGAAAAATGCGGCGAAGTATAGATTCATAGTACAATGAATCGATTTATTATTGCAACTAAATAATTCGTTGTTATCTCCTTCTTATTGAAATTTGATTTATAGGCTGTTCAATTCAGCCCTGCATAAATTGGACTATTTTACAAGGCACAACGGCCACTTTTAATTACCGAACTCAGGCCTTTGACGTTCAAACGCTCTAAATGGGGTTTGAATTATTTTGCCCACTCTGGATAAGCGCGTACTTTAGATGTAGCGCTATCAAATAACTAATGTGCTGTCTATTAACCTACCTTTATAAGTATGTTTAAGAATATTACTATAAAGCAAAAGATGATGGTTTTCATCTTAGGGCTTACAGTAGTGATCTACTCTATTACACTAGGGTACACCATTTATAGCCTACGGAAAGAAGCTGTGAAGGAAGCGCGTAAATTAGCGGATACTTACGCTTCAGATAAAGCTAACGATATCAAGGCCAAATTAGATGAAGACATGGCAATAGCGAGGAGTATGGCCTTAATAGTTCAAGATTATGTTGATTTACCTTCTGAGCAAAGAATAAGGCTACAATCTCAAGTTATGGAGAGCATACTGCGCGAACACCCAAAATATGAGGCAGTTTGGCTCAGTTGGCAACTGCAATATATTGACAGTACCTGGCAGAATGAACACGGGCGGCTCAGTATTAATTGCTATTGGGATAATGGTGAAATAAAAATGTCACAAGAGCGCAAAGAACTGGATGGTTTCGTGCTGGATGGACTTTACTATGAGCTGTTGATGGGTAAAAAAGAAGAACTCTCCGCTCCTTATGAGTTTGATTCTTACGACCTCGAAAACGATGGGAAGTTATTGGCTGTTTCCCCAACTAAAACCCTGATGAATAATGAGGGAAAACCCATTGGTGTTATGGGCACGGATATGTCATTAGAAGATTACCGTGAAATGACACATATTGATGGCTTTGATAATGGTTATGCTTACTTAGTGGCGAATAACGGCACAATAGTAGCGCACAAGGATAAAGGTCTGATAAATCAGCCGGTGAGCCGCTTAGACTATTATGACGAATTAGACTTTGACCTTGTAGAAAAAATAGAAACCGGAGAAGCCGTATCTTTTTCTACTTACAGCAAAGAATTTAACGGAGAGTCATATGTATCTATAGCTCCTATTTCAGTAGGTAGATCAAACTCTCCATGGTCAGTTGGGATAATAGTTCCTTATTCTCAAATAACAGCATCCGTAAACACCACTCTATTTTGGATGATACTGGTCGCCTTTATCGGTTTACTCATACTGTCTTATGTCATCTGGAAGATAAGTAATGAAATAATTGGTTCTTTAGAATCTACCAATGTTTTATTAAAAGATATTTCACTGGGAGACGTTAACCTGGATAAAAAGCTGGAAGTGGGAACTGAAAATCGGCTAGGTCAAATGTCCAATTCGGTTAATGTACTGATGGATACTCTCAATAAGAAAGCAGAGTTTTCTAAGCGTATAGGTGAAGGTAATCTTGATGCAGAATTTGAAGCAGCAAGTGATAAAGATATTCTGGGCCATTCCCTAATTAACATGCGGAATAGCCTTAAAGAGTCTAAAAGCGAAGATCTAAAAAGAAGTTGGGCGAACGAAGGGCTGGCACAATTTGCTGAAATCCTTCAAAAGGATGGGGAAGATTTCGATGTACTTTGTACGGAAATCGTAAGTGCCTTGGTCAAGTACCTGAATATTGTGCAGGGAAGCATATTTCTGATCAATGATGATAACCCGGATGATCCCTTTATAGAATTAAAAGGTACGTATGCCTATGATCGAAAAAAGTTTTTAACCAAGCGGCTAGAACTTAGAGAAGGACTAATAGGGCAGTCGATTTTAGAAAAAAACTATATTCATTTAAAAGAGATCCCCCAAAACTATGTTTATGTTACCTCCGGGCTAGGTAAAGCCAATCCAAATACGATTTTAATCATTCCGCTGATGGCGAATGAAGAAGTTTATGGCGCATTAGAATTAGCTTCTTTCAATGAATTCAAGGAACACGAAATCGACTTTATAAAAAAACTGAGTGAAAATATTGCCTCCACCATTTCATCAGCTAAAATCAACCACACTACGAAAAAGCTACTAGAGCAATCCAAAATACAGGCGGAAGAGCTTCAAAGCCAAGAAGAGGAAATGCGACAGAATATGGAAGAGCTGCAAGCCACTCAGGAAGAAATGAAACGAAAAGAAAAGGAATATATAGAAAGAATAAAACAGCTAGAAAAAGGTAACAGCTGAATTTTCTAGAAATGATGGCCGTGTTTACCAATAGAACTCAAGTTATCAAAAGTGGAAAACAGAGATACTCAAAGCCTATCTTCTGCAAAAAGTCTCAAATAACCGATTGCACGGACGGAGGTACAGGAATCCCTTCACGTAATTGCTCATCAGCTATGGGTTGGCCTATTATTGGAGTAATAGGTAAAACGCCAGCCCAAATATCCAAGTCATGATCAGAGCGATCGTCTTTGGGTCCCCCCGTTCTAATTTTTGCGGAGGCTTGTTCTATTTCTAATGCGAGTACAGCAGTAGCCTTTAATTCTTTTTTAGTAGGCAGCCTTGACTCTTTCCAGCGTCCTTTAAGTACATTCTCCGATATCACAAAAAGGGCATGTTCTTTTTGATCCTCAGGGAGTAATTCTGCCGTACCGTATAGCACTACTGATCGATAATTAGCAGAATGATGAAACGCAGACCGAGCTAGCACAATACCATCTACATGTGTCACTGCAAGAGATACTGGGAAACCTTTTGCTAAATGCTTGATGAGTCTACTGGTATTAGCTCCGTGAAGAAATAGTTTATTTCTTTCCCTACCGTATAAGGTAGGAATGAGAAAAGGCTGACCTTCTAACACAAAGCTAACATGGCAGATGAAAGCATCATCAAGAATGCTATAAACTGTCTCAGTATCGTAATGCCCACGACCAGGCACTCGCTTCACCTTATTTCTGCCATCTACCAGATAGTTACTCATAGTTATATATATTGACC
>JBCCSU010000152.1:0-11284 GCA_039199635.1 Bacteroidota bacterium
CTACTCCTTTATACCGTATAGGTAAAGACCCTATTGCTGGTAGGTTGCTCCTCAGCAGAGCCTACTTCCTCTTCAGGTCAATGCCCAAAAATCTAAGAACTTTAATCAACAAATCCACCAACTATTTTTGAGCTCATTACCAGATTTGGGATTCATCTCATTTTGAAATGGATTTCAAGTTCTCTACTAAAAGTAATTGATTCTTGATTGATATGTGAACAGTCTTATTCAAGTATTTTCTGAAGCACCTTTACACTAGTAAGATACGTAGGCCTAATACCTTCCAGGCCCAGGCTGCCTGAGGCTAATGTACTTCCGGTTTTTAATGGATTATCCGAAGCGTAATAGGCGTACATCACCTTTACATCCTTATTAATACTCAGTCTGATCTTGGCGGCTGATTGGATGGCCTTTTGGTAATGGGCTCCCTCCATTTCTAGTCCTATGGCATTCCAGGTTGAGGTTACGAAGTGATTAAGTACATCCTTATTTTGTAAAGAAGTACCTAAAACGGTGATCATAGGCCCCTCATAAATAGGATGCCCGCAGTCTTCAAAATCATCCTTGGAAAACTCATTGTTCAAAGGATAATTATCAGCGGTACCCTCAAAAACATGTGCCGTTGGGATCATGATGTCTCCCTTATCGCCCGTTAATATTCCTGCTTTTCCAATAATAGAGACCGATCTAATATTAAAATAATGATTTTCTTCTTTTTCCAAGGGTTTGAGCAATTCATCCATGCATTCAAACGCCTGCTCGCCGAAGGCATAGTCCATCACCACCAGCACAGGCCTTTCATCTTGTAGATTTACCTTGCTCAGTTCAGGGCACATGTGTTCAGTATCTAACTTATCCAAGTCAAAGATTTGAACGCTGAGGTTGGTTCCCGAGTGATCATGTATAACAGACATACCGTGGTCGAGTGCGAAGGCCTTTATCTTATCTTGAAGCTTCCCGGTTTTATCTTGGCTTGTTTCTATGGCTAGCGTTTCTACCGAGTCAAATGTTTTATCTTTCAAAGCTGCGTAACCAAAGAGCGTATTTAGAATGCTATGCAGGTTCGCGCTAATGATATGGATAGGCCTTTTCTCCCAACCCTTTCCTTTTAGAAAATCCTTAATTCTGGTAGCCCATTCTTCACCATAGATATGCTGGCCCACAGAATCACGTAATCTTGCGGAGAAGGATATTTCTTTATCGCCTTTCCGCTGTGCACCATTAATAGCTAGTGTTCCCAACCAGTAAATAATATGATAAAGGCTATGTTCTGTATTTCCTTTTTCGAATTGGCGTACGGCTTCTTCTGTTTCCTGAATAGTTCTGCCTAAAAAATTACTTAAGTAGACTACGGCACGCTTTTCATCAAATTCTTGGTCGGCCATTTCCATTTGAACCACTTCCTCTAATCTGAGCCAGTCTTCCCGTATTTTACCCTTTTGGTCTAAAGCCTTATTCTTTATTTTATCGCTCTCTATATTTAGAAAAGTCAAGTGAGTAAGGATATCGTAGATGTCACTTTTGCCACGTGTCATCTCTATATACATTCGATCTTTATCGATACGGAAACAGTTTCTTTTTCGCTTAGTAGGCACTATAGCTTGATAGCCAGCCTCTTCATATCCTTCTCTGGAAACCAACTTGATGAATCTACATTCTTCAATGCCGTGAGGCAACCTTTCCATTACGTAAAGTAAACCATCGAGCTCCGCTTTCTCAGGGTCTTTGATAGAACCGTATATTTCCGGCTTGAGCACCAGCAATGCTTCTATCAACGATTGACCGGAAATCCCCATAGGTTTATAATTTCCACGGAGAAACAGATGGCGCATGATAATATAAAGCCGTTCAATGGCGGCACGTGATTCGCGGGTTCGATTTTTTGAAAAGGTAGTCATACCTGACAAAGGTAGCGAACAAAGCCAATGTAAGAATTAAGGCAAACCGGATAAGTGAAAAATAAAGAACCATAGGGGTATGTTTCGCTGGTTAAAAACCTCCTTTTTGCGTGATTTTTTACACGAACAATTGGGCTAATTTCAAACAGGTCAATAACAACAACAATGCTCAATTCCAATAACAACAGGCATAAGCCATGGTGGAAGTACTATGCCTTAATCGTTCTTATTTGCTTTCTTACACCGAATTCGTTGGCGAACGACAAAGGATTTAATTTTATTGATAATCGGACAGAATGTAGTATTCGTTTCGAACTTATTGATAATTTAATTGTGGTTCCTGTTAAGATCAATCAAGACGTTTTCGTTAATCTTGTTTTAGATACAGGTGGTAGATCGGTTATTTTATTCGGGAGCCATTTCAAAAAGAAATTGGAGGTGTTGGATAAGGAGGTGTTACTTCACGGATATGGTAAAAACCGAGATAAAATAGCTTCTTTATCCGTTGATAATGGCTTACAATTAGGAGGTGTAATGGGTAAAGGGATTGGTATTTTAATTACCAAGGGTCGGCACTTTTTCCCTTACAATGGAAAAATGAGCATTCACGGTATAATTGGGTATCAAGTGTTTAACAGATTCGTAGTTTCTATAGACTATCAAAAGAAGAGATTAACGCTTTGTGAGCCCAATAAGTATGTGCCATCGGCAGACTTTAGCCGTCTTCCTCTGGTTTTAAAGGATACAAAGCCATATGTTAAGCTCGGCTATAGTGCTCAATATACTACAGCTTCTAAGGGATATTTTCATATTGATACAGGATCTTCAAAAGAGGTGATCATGTTTTTGAGAAGTGATGACTATTCCAAACGTGATTTTGAATATGCCACTGTAGGTAAAGGAATTAATGGAACAATATCAGGCTTAAAGTCAAATAATGAGCCACTAAAGCTCGATGAACTAGATGTAGAAGCGCAATACTATTTAGTTAAACGAGAGTTTAGCAGAAAAGAAATTCAGAATGCGCAGGGATCTATAGGCTCCGGTTTACTTAATAAGTATACGGTGGTCTTAGACTATGTAAACGAGTATTTCTATTTTAAACCTTATGATTAAGCCCTTTCATGTGTGGTGTTAACTATCGTTATAATTCGCTCTCGGCTTTCAGAAGTCAAATTTTGGCTACAGAACTCTGTACTTTGAAAAGGAATAATGAGCATTTGAATGTCAGCTTATATTGAAGAGCAGTGTTCAATCATGAATGCTTTACATGACTCTCTTTTTCAGGATTTTTAATGTACGGTTTAAGCTTCGTTCCGTAATCCCCAGGTAACTCACCAAGTCTTTTTTGGAGATCACCTCCAATAAGTCAGGCATATCTTTGAACATCTCGGTGAGTGTTTGTTCTAAAGTATGGGTCTGGTTAAATGAAAATCGGGTAGCCTTATACCTCACTTTCTCGGCTAGAAGTTTTAATACATGATGGTTGAATTTCTGGTCTTTGGAGAGAAGTTCATTAAATCGGTCTTTTTTAACGCGCAACACGGTCATTGGGGTAAGTGCTTCCACTGCGGCAAAGCTAAATTCATTATTCAGCATTTCAATTTCACCCATCACTTCCCCGACACCGAAGAACTCAAGTATAAAATCCGTGCCATCATCCTGATAAAGAGAGCATTTGGCCATACCTTCTTTGATGATAAAAACGGCATTAACAGAAGATCTTTGTCTGATCAGCTCTAGTCCTTTGTCTATGCTTATTTCCTGAACCGAATCCTCCGGATAACGACCTCTATTGGCCAAAATGAAATCAAGAAATGCAGTATTCGTCCGGATCATTTTACAGGTGGGACAAATGTCCTTTACTTTTTACAAGGGTAGTCATTTATTTGGAGGTAATAAAAAAAGACGTGGGAGCAGGAATAGGAAAATAAATATGAAAGAAAATAGATTGATCAAGCAGTTAGCATTTATTCAGGAGGTAGATAAGCTAAAATATATTGTACGGAAGACTCGCCTCTTTGATAGCGCCAGGCATGAAAATGATGCAGAGCACAGTTGGCACCTGGCTATGATGGCTCTGGTGTTGGCAGAACACTCCAATGGTGAAATTGATATGCTCAGGGTGCTTAAGATGCTATTGATCCATGATATTGTTGAGATCGATGCAGGCGATACTTTTCTTTTTGATAGCGTCAAGGATCATGAGAATACGGACGAGGAGCTTGTGGCGGCCGAAAGAATTTTTGGTCTACTCCCGGAAGAGCAAAGAAATGAGTTCATTTCTATCTGGCAAGAATTTGAAGCGGGTGAAACGGCGGATGCTAAGTTTGCTAAGAGCCTGGATCGTTTTGAACCAGTGCTGCAAAATCTGTCAAATGGAGGGGGAACCTGGGCAGAATTTAAAGTGTCTTATGAGAAAGTAGTGCACAAGATCAGTCCTATAAAAGCTGGCTCACAGGTGCTTTGGGATTACACTGAGGAGGCTATTGAGAAGGCGCTTGATTGCGGAACTCTACTTAAAAAAGAGGACATGTTTGTTGAAACTGACAGGATCAACGGAGTTAACAAAGATTAAGTAATTGGACACTTTAAAATGAAAAAGCGCATTACGGTCAATACATGATTCAATGGCGCTGTCCCATAGCTTTTGCCAATTTGGCCATCGATTTAATGTTAGTCATGATCATTTATGAGGTTATTAGAAGAACTCGTTTTCCTGAAAATATCGTTGAGGCTGATGAGAATTATGGTCAAGGTAGGTTCCAGATCAATAATAAGATATTATTGAATTTGAGCTTCTTGACTATCGGCGTTCTAATTCTTTTACTATCGCAGGTACACCCCATGGTAGGCTGTCGGCTAGAAAAGCTCTACTCGGGTCTTGCGGATCATAGATCAATACCTCATAATTTTCGTCTTCCAGCTCATCGGTTTTATGTGTTTTGGTACTGACTTGGTAGGCACGTCCATCGTCAGCCTTAAATTCGAATGTTAACTTGTAAACAGTTTCACCATTGACGGTTGAATTCGTAGGCTCTTTCCCGGCAAGTTGACCACGTCCAATTTTACCATGGCTAATTACCCGAATCTTTTTTAATCCTCTCTTGATGCTAATACCCAACCAGATCAGACCTACCAAAAGAGGTATTACAGCGAAAAACGTAACACCACCCCCAAAGGAACTCGTTGTGCCTAAAATTCGATTAACGTCCGGTCGGTCTTTATTGTATTCTATTTCTACCGTTTCTCCGACCTCATAATAAGCCTGGCCGTATGAAGTCCATTCCAGTGGGCCGTCAGGAGATTCAAATATGTAATCATAACCGTAGACAGGCTCTGAGTTTACATAAAAATCCGTATCAAACGCATTTACAATTCGCCCTTTACCAATTTCCGTATCACCGGATAAATAGATAGTAGCTTCTATATCTATGCGCTCAACTAGCTGATAAGAAAACATGAGTCCGAATGAAATTAAAATAAGCGGGATTAAACCCATATTCCCATTGACAAGCAATGCGATTTTAGCGGATAATGGTAAATGATTTTTCATATCTGCGGTTTTAAGAACAAGATACGAAAAATACTAAAATGTGATTTTTCCCTTTTGCCATGGTTCACCGGGGAGGTAGCAGTTGAAATTATACTTTTTCTCTAGGTCTAAAAGCTTATTCCTTAGTGCGATACTTCTTAATCCGATATTTTTCCGGTCATTATTGATTTTTACTGCGTCATCAGCGCCATGAATGTCCCCTAAGTAACCATAGATTGTTGCTTTGTGATTACTAATCACGGCCATTCTCCAATCTGAAATAAGCGCAAATTCGAAGGGCGATATTTCCCCTTTCTCTAGTGCTACTTCAAGCTTCGGTTTTATAAATTGGAATAAGGTGTCATTTTTCACATACTCTTCAGAAAGTGAGTTATGGTGGCTTAAAATAGTAGACATCCAATAATCATTACCAATAAGCTTTTCACCGGGATAACCATATTCATTCAGGATATTGATCAGTTTAACCATCTGTTCCTCACTATGGGGAGCAAACTTTTTGTTTCCGTATTTTTCTTGTGCTTTATTACCAACTTTGAAAAGTGCGCCAAGTGCTTTCTTTTGGTCTTTTTTATACATGGCTTGAACCCGCTGTCTCAAATTGTAATTAATTTCCAAATGCTCCGGGTCCGCGCTGTAGTTTGATTTAATGCTTTCCCAAGTGGCACTTTTAGTTAATGGGACCAGGATCTTATTTTTAACAACACTTTGCGGAGACCATCCTTTGGCAATACCTTTTTTAATATACATAAGTGCTTTGCTGCCATCCTGAATAATCACGGCCAATTGGGCAGCTAATTTGTATTCACGTAGAAAAATAAATTCATAATTATCAAATAATTCTTCCAGTGTGAGTAAGGCATCTTGGAATTTTTCACTAGCTATTAAGTCTTCGGCTTGTATTACTCTCTGATGATATTCCAGATAATTCTCTTGGGCCAATGCAGAGAAGGAACCATTAAGAAAAAGCGCAATATAAAAGCTCTTGATCATACTTTCTATTCACCTTTAGGTAAGTACTGTATAGGTATAGGCTCAGCCTTAGATTCCTGCATCCAATAAATATTTATGATCCACCATCGTTCGCCGTCATTCAAAAGTTGAATGCTATTGATACCTCTCATAAAAGGCTGCTCGTCAGATTCGCTTCTAAACGACTCATAAGTGCTAAAGACTTGAGTGATATTTCCAAAAGTATCCACCTCACGATGTATCTCCTTTTCAAAGAAACCGTTTTCAACCAACCACGGCCCGGACTGTTCAATGTATTCTTTCGGGGTCATAAACCTGGCAACGTATTCGCCCTCTTTATTTTTACCTGAAGCTATCAGCTTAGCGTCAGTATGAAAAAGCGATTTGAATAATTCCCAGTTACGCGGCTCTCCTTTTTCTCCCGAAATAACATCGTAAAGCGTAATCAGTATAGCGTCAAGGCTATTCACTTCATCATGGGCTTGAGCCGTAGTGGTGACCGCTACACCAAATACAAAAAAGGTGGTAATCAATTTCATTTTCATTGCCAAAACCCTCTTAACCAAGTCATAAACTCACAGTGTAACAGACGAAAGTAGGCAATTATTAATTCTTTCCAATATCTGTCCAAACGCTTATGGTGCAGTTATTTCATCCGGTAGAATGGGCAAATGGCAAAGAGTGCTTATACTTGTAGTAGGGGTGCCATAATATCGGCTGAGATCATACCCATTAAAACCTGATCCAGGTAATGCTGGCGTAGGGATGGTTGTTTAGCCAACGTATGATAACCATTACAGGAAGTCCCCACTTCCTTTTGTGGAATTATAATTATTTTAAAAATGCGAATCTTATTACTTACTGTTTTTTTGATGCAGTCTGTCCTGTCCTTTTCTCAGGATTCTTTAAGAACTTTAAATTTAGAGGAGATAGCCATTAGTGCTGTGCGGGCCACAAAGAAGGCTCCCGTCCCTTTTACCAATCTTTCCAAAAAAGAGATTGAGGAAGATTATGTGGGTCAACACCCTATCTTTTTACTGGAGAAATCCACTCCGGGATTGTATACTTTTTCGGAATCTGGTACGGCATTCGCGAATTATGGTCAACTCAGATTAAGGGGAATTAACCAGGAGCGCATCAATTTTACTTTAAACGGAGTTCCATTGAATGATATGATCGATCAAGGAGTTTTCTTCTCCAATTTTACTGACATCACATCAAATTTTGAGAGCATCCAAGTGCAACGGGGCGTGGGCACCAGCTCTAATGGCGTGAGTAGCTATGGAGGTTCTATCAATTTTGAAACATTGAACCTAAGAAACAAGGAAGCATTTACCACGGCCCAGGTAGGTGCTGGGTCTTTCGAAACTTACCGAGGTAACTTCCAGCATTTTACAGGCATTAACGAAAAAGGTTGGGGTTTTATGACGGGTTTTAGCAAATTGACCTCAGATGGTTACCGTGATAATACTGGATCTGATGCTACTTCTTTCTTTTTAACAGGAGGGTACTATGGAGATAAGGACTTGCTCAAATTGACGTTTTTTACTTCGAGATCAGAGAATGAGCTGGGTTACTTAGCAGTAGAAGAATCTTTACTAGATGAAGATCCTACTTTTAATCCACTAAGTGATAACGATGAAGATGACTTCAGTCAATTTCTTCTCCAAATGCAGTATAATAGGATTTTGACAGATGACTTAACACTCGGTGTTACCGGTTATTATGGCGGGGCAGGAGGTGACTTTGTTACGTTTGGCTTGAATTTCCCTCTTCAAAACGATCACATAGGAACTATAATCAATGCCGACTATTCAAAAGGAGGTTTATTGATAAATACTGGACTTCATGCTTATACTTTTCTTCGTGAGAATCAGGAAAGTATGTTGGATAACTTGAGTAATCCTTTTTACAATGAAGAATCCCAAAAAAATGAAATAAGTTGGTTTGCCAAGGCAGAGTATGAAATAGGAAATCTTACCGCCTACGCAGATCTCCAGATAAGGAGAGCTGAATTGGTTATCAGCCCAGATTACAATGCGGTAGGAATAGCGCCTGAAGGTGACATCACCTACGATTGGACTTTTATTAACCCCAAGGTCGGTTTAACCTTTGCCTTAAGTAATGCCGTATCGCTTTATACCTCTTTCGGAAGGAGCGGACGGGAGCCTACCAAAATAGACATCTTCGGTGGGTTTAGATTAGATAGTACAAACTATCAACGCGTAAGAAATAGCTCGTTTGACGAAGAGTTTGTGAATGACTTTGAGCTTGGAGCCAGGATCGCCAGGCCGAATTTTACGATAGATGGTAATTTTTATTATATGTCTTTTAAAGACGAAATTGCGCCTGATGGAGCTATTTTAGAATTTGGACTAGGGAATCGAAGAAACATTCCTAAAAGTCAGAGATATGGATTTGAATTGGTATGGTCCTACTTATCTACTGACAAATTAGAATTCAACGGAAACGCCGCTTATCTGAGAACAAGAGTAGAAGATCTGGTTATAGATGGAAACGTTGTAAATGACAACGAGCAAATCTTAAGCCCTGACTTACTTATCAATGCCGAGGTGAAGATAAAGCCTACGAATTATCTTTCCATCGGTGTTTCAGGAAGGTATCTGGGAGAACAATTTATGGAATTGACGAATGATCCCAATTTTACCGTTCCTTCATCCTTTGTATCTGATTTTCAGATAGAAACTAAGATCTCACCTGCAATAAAAGTATCAGCATTTGTAAATAATATTTTTGATACGGAGTATTTCACCTTTGGAGCAACCTCAGATGTAGATTTTAGCGGTATATTAGAACCGGGCTTTTTTGTACAGCCCGAAAGAAACTACTACGTAAGTTTAACATTAAAATTATAACTGAATGACGAAACTGACTCTCGCGCTGGATTGGACCCCGAATGTTAACCACATTGGTTTTTTAGTGGCTAAAGAATTAGGTTTTTATTCAGCTGTCGGTGTTGATCTGGAATTAGTATCCCCAGATCTAGATAATTACCAACTTACTCCCGCGAAAAAAGTAGAGCTGGGGCAGGTAGATTTTGCGCTTTGTCCTATGGAAAGTGTATTGAGTTACAGAACGAAAGCATCGCCCTTTTATATAAAAGCTATTGCCACTATCTTTCGTCAAGATGTGAGCGCTATAGCTGTATTGCGCGATTCAAAGATCAGACGCCCAAAAGACCTGGATGGTAAGGTGTATGCTTCCTACCAGGCGCGCTATGAAGATGAGATCGTAAAGCAAATGGTTAAAAACGATGGTGGGCTGGCAGACATTCAGTTAGTATATCCTGAAAAGTTAGGCATCTGGGAAAATCTGGTGAGCAGAAAATCTGATGCCACTTGGATTTTTTTAAATTGGGAAGGTATATCAGCCTTGGGAAAAGGCGTTAAACTAAATACCTTTAAAATGGCCGATTATGGGGTGCCTTATTCTTATTCCCCGGTGATCATAACTGCAGAAAATAAATTAAAGACATGTGATCAGCCTTACAGGTCTTTTTTGGGAGCCACTAAAAAGGGCTTTTTACATGCAGCTTCAAATCCACAGGAGTCGGCTCAAATATTAGGTATGAAGCTGGCAGACGCTGAACGTGATATTAACTTAATTGAGGCTTTACGTTACTCGGCTAATTATTTTGGTGATGAAACCACTTGGGGCAAAATGGAAACGGATAATGTTCAAAAGTATTTAGATTGGATCTATCAAAATGACCTAGAGGAAATTCCTGTTACAGTCGGGGATATGGTTACGAACGAGCTACTCGCGTGAAATAGTTTGACTCCTAATAAGGCCACCTTTGGTAATTCTTGTTTCTAGCTCTTGCATGGTTATAACTGCGTAACGGCCCAGGAAATTTTGAATAAGTACCAGCCAGAATCAACTTGCAAGAGATCAGGTCTTGATTTGTTTATTGGCCCAGAAAATGAATATTCCTGCGGTAAGGAACATGATCAGCCCGTAGACTGCCGAAGACACCGCATAGCCAGTATTAGATAAGAGCACTGTAGCGATACTAATACCTAATGTGCCATTTTGAATTCCACTCTCAATAGCAATAGAAACTCGCTGTCTCAGATTTAACTGCCCTAGATACCCGAGCATAAATCCCACTGCCATGGTAAGAAGGTTTAAAGTAAGGGTTACTAATCCCGCTTGCTCAAAATGAGTGATGATTGTCGATCTTTCTTTGATGATTATTCCAACCACCACTAAAATAAAAACTACGGCAGAGGCCTTTCTTACCGGTTCTAACATTTTAAGGGCGAATTCATGTTTTTTTGCATTCAGCAGCATCCCAATCCCTACCGGTATGATCACGATTATCAGTATTTGAGCCACGGTTTGGATAACATTCAGCTGAATAACAGTTCCTTCTCCTAACACCTGCTGAAGACCAAGATTGATGATAAATGGTATGGAAATTAAGGTCAAAAGGCTGCTAATTGCCGTAAGGGATACAGATAGTGCCAAATCACCTTTGGCCAGATGAGTGATCAGGTTTGAGGTTGGTCCTCCGGGGCAGGCTGCAAGTATGATTACGCCAACGGCAATGTTATCACTCAGCTCAAATACGTTAATCAACGAAAAACCGATCACTGGTAGAATAATAAGCTGACTAAAAAGACCAATAAAAATAGCTTTGGGGCGTACAAATACCGCTGTAAAATCTTTGACTGTAAGGGATAAACCCATACCGAGCATGATGATTATTAAGGAGATAGCCAAAATGGCCGTAGATATGCTGTCCATAGTTTAGAGCTGCATATTAATAATTATTTGTCGGAAATTACTTTAAAAAACGGCACATAATTGATTGATTATCTTTCACCTTAAGCCGCTC
>JBCCSU010000153.1:0-11260 GCA_039199635.1 Bacteroidota bacterium
TGACTACGGCGGGTTTAATATGAAGATATCCAAGTTCTGTAAGCGTAATAGTGTTCGTAATTTTTATTATATCTCTCCAAAAGTTTGGGCTTGGAATACCAAAAGAGCTCTTAAACTGAAAAGAACCGTAGACCAAATGTTTGTAATTCTACCTTTTGAAGTAGAGTTTTTCAAGAAGTTTGATTGGCAGGTAGATTATGTAGGAAACCCTGTATTAGATGCGGTAAAATCGCATAGCGCAGATGTAAAAGAAAATACCGATTACGTTGCTTTGCTACCCGGTAGCCGACCACAGGAACTTGAAAATAGCTTACCTATCCTCAAAAAAGTAGTTAAAGCACTCAAACATGTTAATTTTTCTTTAGCAGCCGTTGATAATGTTGAAGAGAGCTTATACGAGGATATTAAGTCTCTCGCTAATGTTACTTTGATCAAAGGACACACCTATGATTTATTGGCTAGCGCTAAAGCAGCCGTAGTTACCTCAGGCACGGCAACGCTGGAAACTGCTTTATGGAAAATCCCTCAGGTAGTTACTTATGCTACAAGTAGTATTAGTTATGTTATAGCCAAAAGTCTAATTAAGGTAGATTATATCTCCTTAGTCAATCTAATTACGAATAGGCCTGTGGTAAAGGAGCTAATTCAGAATGAGTTCACTGCTAAAAACGTGATCTTGGAGCTTGATAGTCTTTTGAATGATGCGAATTATAGGAATGATATGTTGAAACGATATGATGAACTGTATGCTACCCTTGATATTGGTTCTGCCAGTGAGAATGCGGCGGATAAAATGGTTTCATATCTAAGTAAAGCTAAAACCTGATCCTGGATTGAATCCTAAGAACGGTTCTTTTATTATCATCGATTTCTTCAAGTCCGCTTCCTACTATTTTTCTATCTATAAATGAAGATCTGCTGTACTTCATCCAAAAATCCAGCTTTTGACTGGCTTTAAACCTCAATACTAAATAGTTCCTTATTCCGCGACCATTGAGTGAAGGTATTGAAAAGGCGTATAGTACATCTCTTTCGTAAATGTATTGGCTATTATCAAAATTATCCGTATCAAAAAGAGCTATTCTACTGCTCAATCGCCAATTTCGATAGTTTAGATTTATATCTTGAACCAATGCAAAACCATCAGAAAAATTACCATCAAACATTTGATAGCTGCCTTGAATTCTTGATTTTATACTTACTATGGGCGAAATTTCATAATCGAGGTTGATGAGATAATTACTTTTTTCTGCATTATCAGCCCGTTTTATACCTTGATTTAAACTTTCACCGGCTATATTATCAGCTTTAGATTGATGCCTGAATTGTACATAAAACAAAGCTTTTTTGTTTGGGCGATAAGTTAGTCTTGATAAATATTCAAACCCTACACTTGGCCTGCTAATATTTGACCTAACGCCTGTAAATCTAAAACCGTCAAAAAAGGTGGTTAGAATCAGTTTTTGATTAAATGAATATTTTAGGCCTGTATAAATACCTTCCTCGCCCATATTTCTAGTGGATTCACTAAAACCGGACGAATAAAAAGAGTGAAAGTTATTGTCATACTTTCGAGCTAATATAGATGCTTCTAAATTTCGATTAAGATTACTCACTAGACCGATGATGCCACTGTTTCCGCCGGAAGCAGACCTGGCTATCTCAGTAAATAGAACATAATTGAATTTTCGAAATTGCCCATATATACTACCTGCAGAATTTGAATTCCCTGTGAAGCGATTGGCGTTTGCAATGCTATTGACACGAATTATAGGTATAGAAAATTGAGTTTTCAAATAGTTAAGACCTACCTCAATGTTTTTATTTTTATACTCAATATTAGCACCAGCATTACGCTCCTTAAAGCTGTTTCTGTTCTCTAATTCATTAGGTGTTCTGTGTAGCCCGGAACTTTGGACAGTTCGGATGAACGGCCCATCGCTGTCATTATTATCAATTATGTTCCCATCCTGGCTCAATGATGATACCATTAGCGTGGCGGTCAAATTCTCACCTACTTGAACTGCACTTAGTGCCCCTCGAAAAAAGCCTGTCTCTGTGACCGAAGTATAGGGTAGGGCACCAATGCTGATTCTTCTGGTGGTAGTGATGGTTTCAGCTCCTTTACCGATGTTAAAACCTGAGCCAAATATTAAGCCTTGACCATATTGAAGTTGAAAATCACCAATAATCAAATTTCGTATACGCCCTTTGTCTTGAATTTGAAGATGATAGCTGGCAAAGTCGAAGCCGATTTGCTTTTTGTTAAAAGTTATTGATTCCCCGGCATCTTTTTCTGCTGTGAAACCAAAACTAAAATCCTTATTACGGCTAGTCCTAAACCTGCTGTAAAGCTTATCTGCGTTTCCGATATAGCGAGAAGACCGCTCATTATCAGGTGCTTTGAAACCCTTGCGCCTTTCTAGCGTCCGTTCATAGCGTAGAAGTAAATAATTATTTGGCTCTTGTAAAATACGATTCCATAGCCTCTTCATGGACGATCTCTGGCTGCCTTTCCCTATTTTGATGAAAGGGAGTAATCGTCTAATCGTGTTTTTATCAAAACCGGGTATAACCTGGAGTTCATACTTTGATATAATAGGCCCCTGTTGCTTGCGGTACTCAAGTAATGCTTGTACTTGCCGGTTGTTCAAAACATAAATAGACTCTAAATCATCAACAGTGGCCTCATTGATATTTATAGGTGAGCTGAGATAAAGCAGTAAAATCTCATAAACCTCTTCATAATTCACATCTTGATCCTGATTTTGAAAAATTTCCTCAATAATTCTCTCAATTTCCACGGTAGAGAGTTCTGTCTGTGCATCACACTCTATCCCTGAAATTAAGAATATGCAAAACACTAATATGCCACCTATTTTTTTGATAAATGATAATTTAGTGAAAGTTGATGTGACGTACCTAAAGTATAGTCTACCTGGATTGCATAATCAATTTCTACTTTCCAGGTGGTAAATCCTAGTCCAAAAAAATTGTTGAACGGAGCCGTATTAATACCAGTTCTAAACCTAAATTTTGGAAAGAACAGATATTCGAGACCAACTTTTAACCTTGGGTCAAATTCAATATCTTTTTCAAGATCCATATTGACCATCAGCTTTTTGTCGGGCCGGAAGGATATCCCAACATTAAGCATTGTGGGGAGACGTTCATCCTCAAATTCTGATATTCTTGCTCGACTAATATTACGAATATAAGCGCCAATTGATAGCTGCTCACTCAAATCTACTATTCCACCGAAGTCTACGGTGAGCAAAGCCTTGTTTCCAAAACCTTCTATAAATACTTCGTAGTAGTTAAGCCTTAAACCTAGTTGACCTATGCCAAATTCATTCGCATAAGTTAAACTTAGGTATTGCTGATGGTGTAAGTCGTCTCCAAAACGAAATGCTGAGATGCCAATAGCTCCAATATTTATTGGCTTTATTATTCCAGCCCCAATAGAAGTTAATGCAGTAATTCCATATTGATTTTTTGTCGTGAAAAAGGCAGAAGTATTATTCTCACTTGAAATACCACTTGGATTGTTAAAAACAGACCAATTATCGCTGATGGATGAATTAGCATTCCCTAAACCCATCGATTTGGCTCCTAGTTCAATACCATTTTGTGCACTACTTTTACAGATACACAATACCATCAGAACGGCAACTTTTATTACTCTTACAATAACTAATAATGTTTATCTTAAACAAAATTATAATATAAAGCTTAATTGAAATTATTAAAAAGATTTATCATATTTTTTGCAATTCAATTGCTGTGCTTATCACGTCAAGAGCTATGCGGACAACTATACTATGATAGTGGAGCTATTAAGGCAGAAGGCAGCTGGGAGAGCGACTTAAAAGAGGGTAAATGGACTTTCTATTACCCTTCGGGACAAAAGAGCAGCATTGAATTTTATCAGCGCGATCAGCTTCATGGAAAAGCTGTTTATTACGATCCTGATGGTCATGTAATTGGAGAAGAACATTGGATTAATGGCATACAATGGGACCAGGCGGTTTATTATTACGGTAATGGCCAGGTAGAAAAATCAGGTTACTTTGAAAATGGTTTATATGAAGGTGAATGGAGCTTTTTTCATGAAAACGGTCAGCTGAAGCGTAAAGTTAAATACCGAAATGGGCTGTTGGAAGGCGTGTGGAAGTACTACAGTGAAGACGGTATCTTAATACAAAGTGGATTTTATGAATTAGGAAAAGAAACTGGACATTGGAGTTTTTTTTCAGATACTGGTGAATTAGCCTACGAAGGATCGTATCTGGATGGACAACGTATCGGAGAATGGTTCAGAATAACAAAAGGTGGAAAGCGAAAGCGTATTAAGTACTAGAATTCCTTTTTTAGATGAAAAAAAAGACCTCCTTCATTTTCACGATTTAAAGAGTACTCAAATCGAATGACTGTATCATAATATGTGACAAAATCTATTCCCATTCCGGTACCAAAAAGAAACTTGTCAGCTAAGCGTCTGCTTAAATTATAGTTATCATAATTATGAACATATCCCATATCAAAGTAGGTTTTGAGGTAGATGTCCAGAGGGATTTCCCTAAACTGTTCGATGGGAATTATTCCTATACGTTTTTTGGTAGATAAGATTCTCTTTTTAAGAGTGTTTCGCGTTAAACCAAACCTTGGTCCTTCAATAAGGTATAATTCATAGCCTCTAATCAAATCTTTTCTAAAGCCCAGAGCGTTTAAGTTGGCATAGGGCTGATTGTCCTCTGACGTGATGGAAAAAGAAGTGTAGTTAGCGAAAAAGAATTTTTTCCCTAGTTCATGATGTTGTGATAATGAGAGCTTAATGTCCCATTGGTCTAAATTGTTAAAAAAGCCAAGGCCTCTCTTAGAAACATCAAAATCAAACCGATGACCTTTAAGCGGGTATGGATTAAAATCGCGCTTATCGTAGGTTAGCCCGTACCTTAGGGAGAAGTACCTTTGAGATTTACTCTGTTGATTATAGTATTCAGGGTTCAGAAATGTAACCGTATCTTCTACGGTATTGAAATTAAACTGGATACTAGCTCGATGAAAGATGTAAAACGAATTTCTGTAAGAGTAGCCTATAGCGTAATTCTGTTCCGTTCTTAATAGCTCATTAGCGTCAAAAAAAGACTGGATATGGTCTTCAGTCTGAAAAGCAACATTGTCGTTTTCAGAATAGTCAAAGGCAAAAGAAAGTCCATGCCGCTGGGATTTATCTATGTATGGTATTTTATAGACGAGGTTAAATTGCCTGGTAAAACCGAACTGAACTGTCATTCTCAGCTGTTCATTTCTGCCCCTAAAATTATTCCGGTAGAGCTTCACACCAAAATTAGTTCTGCCGAGATCTCCATCTCTGTTTTGCCACCAATCGTTAAAATTGCGATCTACCAGATCAAATATTGGTGCTGGAAAAGTGTACCACCGTTCTTTAACGGATATAACTATGTCCACTTTTTCTCTTGAGAGATCTAAAATAGAGATGTCAACAGAATTAAACAGTCTTAGATTTTGAATTTTATTTCTATCCGTTTCAAGTAAGTCAGCCAATTCACTATATAAATAGGTGCTGCCTATTTCTATATCAACTTCCCGTAGTATAATTTTAGGTTTGGTTACACGATTACCAATGATAAAGATATTGTCAATCAAGACCTCCCTATCAGTAGTATCGGAAACAATGTAATGAGGGTGAGTGATAGCCCCGGAAGATATTGGCATCTCCATTACAGAAAATATGGAAATCACTAACGCCAACATCTGCCGCCCATCTAGTTGAGAATTAAGAATACAGTGTTCACCTAAATACAGTTTTAGTCAAACTGCTGTTGGGTCTTTTTATTTATTGTAAGAGCTCTAAAGAAAATATAAATACCAGCTAAAATTAGAGGTATACTTAATAGCTGACCCATATTATAAGAGAGGCCATCTTCAAATGCCACCTGGTTCTCCTTAAACAACTCATGCACAAAACGTAACCCAAACAGCAGGATGAGGAATAAACCCAGTAAAAGACCGTCTGGGGTTTTTATCTTCAAACGCCACCATAGTATGAAAAGCAAAACAAATATTAACAACGAAGTAAGGGCCTCATAGAGCTGAGTAGGATATCGAGCTATTCCATAAGCCTCAACGCTTGCCGAAAAACTGCCATCTTGATTTTGGTCAAGTTTATATGTAGGTGATTCAGGTGCAGTGATATGGTCATTGACATAATATCGTCCACTGTGCAGTAACCCCGCGAGTCGACCTTTAATGTACCGGTCCAAACTCTCCTTATTTAGTACTTCAGGTTGATTTTTAAATTGGATATTGATAAGAATAGGTACTTTTCCATCTTCCAAAGCTCTTTTGTCGTCTTTTATAGCTTCTATTTTTTCTATCGGGCTGCTATCGGTTAAAAACGGTGGGCTTTCAAGATTTCTGGCGAATACCACACCATAATCCGATTGTGTAGGAATTCCATAAATTTCAGAATTCATGAAGTTACCCGTACGGATCAAACATCCGGTCAAAGCAACTACTATCACTATACGATCTACTACCTGAAGCCAGTTTTGATTAGGTCTGGTTATTCGCTTAACCTTAAACCCCGTAGGTATAACCAAAAGCCATTTTGTAGTGATCTCATATCGAGTATACAGCCAAAGAGCGAACAGAATACCAAAGGCCGCCCCATGACTTGCCAGTCCCCCTTCCCAAATCTTAATTATATCGATCGGGTTGGCTAAATATTTATCAGGTTCGTAAAAAAATACATGACCTAAGCGAGCTCCTAGTATTGTGGCTATTACCATGAAAACGGTTAGTGTTTCTACATCTTTCTCCGGCTTGCCTTCTTTCCGATAGATATAAAACATGATCTGCTGACTGATCAAAAAGCCCAGGGCAAAAAGTAGGCCGTACCATCTTACCGGTCTACCTGCTATCCAGGGTACCCATTCGGGGAAGGTAAACATATCCGGGTCTGTACTCCAGATAATAAAACTCAGAAAATCCATTCGGCAAACTTAAGGAAATAATGCAGACTTAAATGAATAGTTTAAGCCTTATCCAGAGCGTCAAGCTCATGTTTAAACCCGCTTGAGAGAATAGGAAAACGACACCAAGTTCTTGGGTCCACATTGAAGGTATCTAAATGGAATGAAGGGGCTATTCGTTCTCTTTTCCATTGATTCTGGCACCAGAGTTGAAAGAATTTCTTTATATGTGTTTTGAGAAGATCATCATTTTCAATTGCCGATTGCTTCAAGGTCTGATAAACCTCAATCGGGCTTTTATGATCCCTAATGGCCAGTTTTTCAATTTCAACCATTATATGATAAGGCATGAGATCGTCTTCATCAGTCTGCTTACTATTAAGGGGCCGTAACTCTGCGCTCGGTTGGAGGTTATTCACATGGTTTAAGGATGTATAACCCAAATTAGTTTCCGCCCATTTCAGCCAATTTCGAATGAAATTTTTATCCACAGCGGCTATGGGAGCCAGGCTTCCGCTGGTATCACCGTCCATGGTGGTATAGCCCACATCTCCCTCACTACGGTTAGATGTGGTGAGTAACAGGGAGTTTTTAATATTCGCTAGCATCCATATAATGGGTGATCTACTCCGTGATTGAATATTTTGAAGTGCTATATCATCACTATCCCACTCAAGTTTTCTGTGTAGAATTTTTTCTATTTTCGAAGTATATGAACTTACCTCATCATCAATTTGCCATGAAAAAAAGGTCGCTCCAACGTCTTCAGATAAGTACTGTGCTGAATTATAGGTGTTTTCTGATGAATTGGCTGTGCCTTGATAGGCGCAAATGAATAGTTGTTTAACTATGTCTTTCTCATTATCAGACGTGTCTATTGCATCTATGCCAAGTTTAGTCTTAAAACCGCGAATACCTAACTCTGCTATTCCTCTTTTAACCATTTCTGAGACGAGTATAGCAATGGACGAAGAATCTGCTCCACCACTTAGTGACAACACGAACCCTTTAGCTTTACTTTTCCTCAAGTAATCAAAAAGTGCTAATGCTGCAGCCTGCGTAAATTCTTCGTTTTTGTCTCTTCTAAATTTCTGAGGCGCTACTTTTAAGTGATCATTAGTTTTGAAAGGAATATCCTGGAATGTAACATTTACATTCTTAAAGGATAACCATTTATTTCTTTGCAAAAGCTCTCCTCTTTTTGCTATAAGAATTTCACCGTCATAGATCATTCTTCCGGCTTCGTTTCCCAGAAGGTTAGCATATAAATACGTACAGTTAAACTGTTTAGAACTATTTATTATTAAATCTTCTCTATCACAAGTTTTACCAAAAGCAAAGTGACTGGCACTTGGGTTCACTATCAGATCAACGCCTCTTTTTACTAATCTGCATGCCGGACGATCTTTTCTCCAGGCATCTTCACAGATCTCAAAGCCAATTTTAATTCCGTTATGTTCTATGATTATATCACCAATTTCAGTTATATGAGAACCTACATTAAAGTGGTGAACTATACCTTTAGGCCATGGTATAAACCATCTCGGTTCATAGTGAACGCCATCCCGGGCCATATTTTGTTTGGCATATATACCCTTTATCTTTTTGTGGTTTATGAAGGCGCAGCAATTATAAAATAATCCGTCAAATGCCAGTGGTAAACCTACTATTATGGCGATATTCTGAGTATAATTAGCTATTTCCAGTAGAAGATCAGCTGACTTTTCATATACCCAATCGCTTAAAAATACATCTTCACAACCGTAACCTGTTACCACTAACTCTGGCAGGCACAGTATTTCTATTTTTTTTGATCTGGCAATATCAATGGCCTCCTTGATATTGGTGACATTGTTTGACCAATCTAATGGTGTTTGATTCAACGCCGCTCCTCCTATTCTAATCCTAGCCATTAGATTTTTTAACAGGTTTATATAATTTCTAACATTTCACAAGTTCTGTGGGCCGCATCTTGTTCAGCTTTTTTCTTATTAAAACCCAGCCCTGTTCCAAAAGGCGCATCATCTATGTAAACCATGGCGGTAAACTCTTTAAACTGCTTTTGGTTTTTTACATCAACGATCTCAAACCTAATGTTTTTATTTTCTTTCTGTCCCCATTCAATAACCATACTCTTGTAGTTATGGTTTGACTGAACTATTTCATCAAGATTAAAATAAGGAATCAACAATTTCTTCCAGATAAACCTTTTGCAGAATTGATAACCTTTATCCAAGTATACGGCACCAACAAAAGCCTCTAGCGTATCACCGTAGAGTGATTTATGAGATAGTTTTCCTTTGTTGTTTTGATCATATTCAACAATTCCTTCTAACCCAAGCTTCCGTCCCAAATTATTGAGCGATTCCCTATTCACAATTCTAGACCTGATCTCCGTAAGGAAACCCTCTTCTCTGTAAGGAAATTTTCGGAAAAGATAATCTGCTACAGCCGCTCCTAGAATTGCATCACCAAGGTACTCTAATCGTTCATTAGACTCACGGATGCCCTTGCTATTGGTTTTTGCCATGGAAGAATGCTTTGTGGCAAGAACAAAAAGAGAAAGATTGTTGGGCTTACTGCCCACTATGGTTTCTACAGCTGCAATCAGGCGTTTTTCCCGATCTGTTTTTTTGGTAAAGGTGTTTATAAATCGCTTTGCAGCGTAGTACACATTTAATCAGCTAATTTTTTGAAGATAATGGATGTGTTATGTCCTCCGAAACCAAACGTATTACTAAGAACTACGTTTAAGTCGCGCTTCTGAGCATCATTAAAGGTAAGATTTAGTTTGTTGTCTAATTGATCATCATCTGTAAAATGATTAATGGTAGGAGGAACTACACCATTTTTTATGGCCATTACACATGCTGCTGCTTCAATCGCTCCGGCAGCACCTAATAAATGACCGGTCATTGACTTGGTGGAACTGATATTTAAATTATAGGCGTGTTCTCCAAAGACCCTTTTAATAGCCAAAGTTTCACTTATATCTCCTAAAGGTGTAGAGGTGCCGTGTACATTAATATAATCCACTTCTTCTGATTTAATTTGCGCATCGGCCAGTGCATTTTGCATAACGTTTGTTGCACCTAACCCTTCAGGATGTGGTGCGGTGATGTGGTGCGCATCTGCTGACATACCACCTCCAATCAATTCAGCATAGATTTTCGCTCCGCGCGCTTTAGCGTGTTCATATTCCTCAAGAATGACAGCTGCGGCACCTTCGCCTAAAACGAAACCATCCCTATCTTTATCAAACGGTCTTGATGCTGTACTTGGGGAGTCATTTCTTTCAGATAGCGCTTTCATAGCATTGAAACCGCCCATCCCGGCTTCCGTCACGGCAGCTTCACTGCCACCGCTGATAGCTATGTCCATGTGACCTAATCTAATGTAATTTAGTGCATCTATAATGGCATTGGTAGCAGAGGCGCAGGCGGACACGGTTACAAAATTAGGACCCCTAAACCCATACTTAATAGATATATAGCCGGAGCTAATATCTGCAATCATTTTAGGGATAAAGAAAGGATTAAATCGCGGAGTATTATCATTTAAAGTATAACTCCGTACTTCATCCTGAAAAGTCTTGAGACCACCAATGCCGGAGCCCCAAATCACCCCGGCTTTATCTAAATTTGCCGACTCTAAGTCAAGAGCAGAATCTTTAATAGCTTCATCGGCTACCACAAGCGCATATTGTGTGAAAGGATCCATTTTTCTAGCCTCTTTACGATCAAAATGATCTTCAGCATTGAAATTTTTGACCTCACATGCAAACTTGGTTCTGAATTTTTCAGCATCAAATTTTGTGATGGGTGCGGCACCACTTCTACCATTGATTAAACCCTGCCAATAATCTTCTGCAGTATTTCCGATGGGGGTGAGTGCACCTAGACCTGTAACTACTACTCTCCTAAGAGCCATAAGAGCAAATCAGCGTTGACTTATATTTACTTAACGTTTTCTTCTAAATAAGAAATTGCCTGACCAACTGTGGCAATGTTTTCTGCCTGATCATCAGGGATAGAAATATTGAATTCTTTCTCGAATTCCATGATTAATTCAACAGTATCAAGGGAGTCAGCTCCTAAGTAATTTGTGAAGATAGCTTCAGGAGTTACTTCAGACTCTTCCACTCCTAATTTATCGATAATGATAGATTTAACCTTTTGTGCTATTTCAGACATGTGTGTAATAATTTAGTTAAAATATCTGCAAAGAAATGCATTATGACCATCAATGCCAAACAATTTAAA
>JBCCSU010000154.1:0-11182 GCA_039199635.1 Bacteroidota bacterium
CTTGCCTTGGTAACAGGCATATTCATACGTGTATCCAATAAATGCCATACCTCCCCTGCTTCATAAGAAGAAGTAGATCCACCAATCCACATCAACGCTTTAGGTTTTTGAATATTCCTGAAATACCGACTCCCTAGATCTATTCCGGAAGCAACATAACCTGTAGATATAGGAACTACTTCAACATTCCATTTTTTGGAAGCAACTTGAAGCAAATTATACAGCGAATCCGACTTTATCTTTTGCTTGCTTACCGGTATCATCAATGTACCATAGTCGTACGCTGCACCCTTAAGAGCAAATGGTTTAAAAGCGGCCTTTACCCGAACGCCTCCCTCTTGTAGGTGATATAGAGCGGCAGTAGCATTATAATCTTCATAAGGAATGACATAAGCATACGCTGACGAAACAAATGATGACGTTTTCACACTATTTGTTTCCGCTGTTATTTCCTTACCCTTAGAAAAAGAGCCGGTTAGTTCTGCGTAAGGTAAATTGTAAAAATTAACCACTGACCATCCAGAGGCATCATAAAAGACGCTGTCTACATATTCATTATAGGTTTCAAACATAGTTTGCACCATCCGATATTGTTCTTGATTTGTTGGTACCACGAAAGCAGATCCGGGCTCATATTTATAACCATTTCGTGTGACAGCATTACCTAATTCATACACTTTTATCTTATGTATTAAGAGCTTATCAATAAAGGCTTGTGTTCTGTTTTTATCCTTATCATCACCAAAAACATAGCCTTTAATTGAGCTCTTTGAGGATTTACTTAGGGCTGACTTGAAGAAATCCTGCTGATAGTCATAAAGCAAGTCCTTGTTTTCTACAGAAGCCCTGATCGTGGCTAAGCTGGAAATGTATTGATTCCTAATCGTAAAAGGAAAGGTGATCTTGCCCATTTCGGTTTCTTGTGCATGACCGCGCGAACTGGCTTGCTCAAAAAGGAGCGCTAATCCACCTTGAAGATCAGGGTATGAGGATCCATACCCAGGGTATGTACCATCAAACACTTCTTTAGTAAAATAAAACGAGCCTATCTTGTCAAGATCTTCTTTAAAATACCTGGCGAAAGTATGATTGAGCGTAGTATAATTTTCTTTGGGTATGATAGGGTCTTTAGACGCATTAGCCTTCATGGGTTCGAAGAAGTAAGTGCTATTAGTTCCCATTTCATGAAAGTCTGTAACTACGTTAGGATACCATTGGTGATACCAGGTCAGCTTTCCGCGGCTTTCAGGGTGTATAGCTAATAGCCAATCGCGATTTAGATCGAACCAGTAATGGTTGGTTCTTCCTCGAGGCCACATTTCGTTGTGCTCGGCATCCATAGGATCCGTTACTAATGGATTTCCACGATAGGTATTTGCCCATTGCGTGTGGCGGTCTCTACCGTCAGGATTAATAGTGGGATCAATAAAAACTACAGCTTCCCTTAAATAATTTAAAATGCTTGAATTTTGAGAAGCCACTAAAGTATAAGCCGTCAGAAGCGCAGCCTCAGCACCGGAAGGCTCATTTCCATGGACATTATATCCAAGATTGATGAATATGGGAAGGTCACTAAAGTCTGAAACTGTTGTACTTGGATCTACTACTTCTAAATGTTTATCTCTGATAGCTTCTAAACTTTTATGATTAGACGGATCGCTGATATTTAGGATAACTAACTTCCTTAATTCGTGAGTTTGACCGTAGTAAGTGATCGTGGCACGGTCAGAAACCTCAGCAAGTTTTTCAAGATAAGCTACTATTCTATCGTGACGGGTATGATATTCTCCTATAGCATAACCAAGAAATTTCTCCGGAGTTGGAATGGATGTATCAAATGGTTCGTAGGCTTTGTAAAAATAATCTTGGGCTGAACAAAATTGAACCAAAAAGATGCCAATAAAGCTTAATAAAAGCAATTTCATGTGATATATACTATTTAGTTATAATCAATAAAAGTAGAATAAAAAAGGTACTTAGTATCTCAAAATATATAACCGGACAAATCCTAATGTTAGGGGTACGACATTTTTTTATTTTGAAATTTATTTGGAAACCTGAAAAACCATTTCTACGTTTGAAATATCAATTCGAAACTCCTTCTGGAGTATCGATTTATAAAGAAGCGTGGAGAGACAGGCTCGATGAAACGCTAGCAACCGTCAGTTCTGACAATATGAGGAACAGAAAGGTGCTAATTCCTGATCCTAAAAGTTTATCACGGTGATGAATAAGGAGCATATAAATTGATGAAAATGAAAAGATCAATTCAACACCAGACCGGATCAATTGCTACATTCCAAAAGAAGATATCTTCTTTACTCAATCTCTTTTCTCTGACATATTGTTGTTGCTGTTGTTAGCAAACAAACTGTAAAACCATTACAGTACTCTCAATTCCCCCCAACATTGGTTAAGCTTCTGTCGGAACGGGTGACAAGCAATTATTTATCCCAATTTTCTAATAAAAAATAAAACCATGTCAGAGACAATTAACTTTTCCATACAGTCGAAAAGTCAATCATCCGCTAAAACCAGCATCAAAGTACGTGATTTCGAGCTCTTGGTGGACGAACCACAAGACTTGGGAGGAACAAATGAAGCACCGAATCTGGTAGAATACATTCTAGCTGGGTATGCCGGTTGTATCAATGTAGTGGCACACATAGTAGCCAAGGAACAGAACATTCAACTGAAAGATCTGGAGATTGACATAGATGGTGATCTCGATCCGGCTAGGCTGTTTGGAACTTCATTCGAAGAGCGAGCTGGTTACCGAAACATTAACGTATCGCTCAAAACCAGTACTAAGCTTAACCAAGGCCAACGCATAAAATGGTTAAAGGAGGTGGAATACCGCTGCCCTGTAAACGATAACTTAACGAATAAAACACCAATAAATTTTTCATTGAATTCTAATTAGTAAAACATGTCACAAGAATTAAACTTCGAAACACTGCAGCTTCATGCCGGGTATGAAGATGTAGAAGAATCATCAAGATCTAGAGCAGTACCGTTGTACCAAACTACTTCTTACACTTTTAAAAACTCCGAGCATGGAGCCAATCTCTTTGCCCTAAAAGAGTTTGGAAACATTTATACACGTATCATGAATCCGACCACGGATGTTTTTGAGAAGCGTATCGCTGCACTTGAGGGTGGAGTAGCTGCCCTGGCTGTTGGTTCAGGACAAGCCGCCCAATTCATAGCACTCAACAATTTTCTAAGTGTAGGAGATAATTTTGTATCTACCAGCTTTCTTTATGGTGGTACCTACAACCAGTTTAAAGTAGCCTTCAAACGTCTTGGAATAGAAACTCGGTTTGCAGAAAGTGATAAAGCAGAACATTTCGAAAAGCTGATTGATGAAAATACTAAAGCAATCTACCTGGAGACTATTGGGAACCCTGGTTTTAATGTGCCTGATTTTGACGCTATTTCAGCCGTAGCTAAGAAACACGATATTCCATTGGTGGTTGATAATACCTTTGGTGCAGGCGGATATCTATTTAGACCTATAGAACATGGCGCTGCCGTAGTTACAGCATCGGCTACAAAGTGGATCGGTGGTCATGGAACATCCATTGGGGGTGTAATTATTGACAGCGGTAATTATAACTGGGGTAACGGAAAATTCCCACAGTTCACAGAACCTTCAGAAGGACATCATGGGCTCAAATTCTGGGATACTTTTGGATTTGACAATCCATTAGGCTTACCTAATGTCGCTTTCGCCATACGTGCCAGAGTAGAAGGACTAAGAGATTTTGGTCCGGCCATTAGTCCGTTTAATTCATTTCTACTACTCCAAGGCCTGGAAACACTTTCATTACGAGTTCAACGCACAGTAGATAATGCTTTGGAAATAGCAAAATGGCTGGAGCAACATCCACAGGTAGAGTCCGTGAACTACCCAGGACTAGAAACCAGCAGCTATTATGAACTAGCTACCAAATACTTGAAACGAGGGTTTGGTGGTGTGCTTTCTTTTGTGATCAAAGGGGGTAAAGAAGAGGCAACTAAATTTGTAGATAGCTTAAAGTTGGTGAGCCATTTAGCCAATGTGGGAGATGCAAAAACTTTAATTATCCAGCCTTCAGCTACTACTCATCAGCAGCTTAGCGATGAAGAGCAGTTGGCCTCCGGGGTGCTACCGAATTTGCTAAGAATTTCAGTAGGAATTGAACATATAGACGATATCAAATCAGATTTAGCCAATGCCTTTGACTCAATCAGTACCAACTCAGCTGTTGAAGCCTGAGTTGGAAGTTTTCGGTTATGATCAAAAGTTCAGTTTAGAGGGAGGAGACTCCCTCGCTGAACTGGTGATCGCATATTCTACACATGGAACACTCTCACCAGAAAAAGATAATGTAGTTTGGGTATTTCATGCATTAACAGCTAATGCTAATCCCTCAGAGTGGTGGCCAGGGTTAATTGGTGATAACGATCTTATCAACCCAAATGAGCACTATATAGTTTGTGCAAATATGCTGGGATCCTGCTACGGCACTACAGGACCTGATCATATTAATCCGCAGTCAGGGGAGAAATTTGGTTTAAGTTTTCCAATCATCACCGTTCGGGATATGGTAAATGCCCATAAACTGCTTCAGAAATATTTGGGTATTGAAAAAATCCACCTAGGCATTGGTGGAAGTATGGGAGGGCAGCAACTGCTGGAGTGGGCAGTTCAGGATCAAGATCTGTTTGAAAACATCTGTCTAATAGCAACTAATGTCAAACATTCGCCTTGGGGAATCGCTTTTAATGAATCTCAGCGTCTAGCACTGGCTGCTGACCCTACTTTAAACTATAGTTACGATGGAGCTGGTGAAAAAGGATTGAAAGCTGCTCGGGCTATCGCTATGCTTAGCTACAGAAATCAAGGTACCTATGAGGCCACACAAACTGATGATGATTCGAAAATTGATAATTTCAAAGCTAGTGGCTATCAACGTTATCAAGGAGATAAGCTGGTAAAGCGCTTCAGTCCACACGCTTATTGGTTCTTGAGTAAAGCCATGGACAGTCATAATATTTCCAGGGATCGAGGTAAAACCGAGGATATTCTCGAACAGATTAAATCGAATGCTTTAATCCTGGGTTTGGAAGATGATATTCTTTTTCCACCACAAGAGCAAGAATTTATCGCAAATCATATCCCTAACGCAAAATTTAAATTGGTGTCCTCTATTTATGGGCATGATGGATTTCTAATTGAAACCGAATCCATTGGGAATTATATTAAAGATTTTTTAAGCAACTAAAAGGAATGAGTACATACAAAATAGGTCTTTTTGGATTTGGCTGTGTAGGCCAGGGACTTTATGAAACATTATTAAAAAATGAGCGCGTAGATGCAGAGATCGTTAAAATATGTGTGAAAGACGCCTCCAAAGAACGACCTATTGCTGAAGACATTTTTGTCTACAACCCTAATGATATTCTTGATGATAAGAATATAGATTTGGTAGTAGAACTTATTGATGATGCCGAAACGGCTTTTGGAATAGTTTCTAAAGCGCTTTCAAAGGGAAAGAAAGTGGTAAGCGCTAACAAGAAAATGGTAGCCGAACGGCTTAGTGAGTTGATCGAGTTGCAGAAAAAGCATAACACGCCATTGCTTTATGAAGGCGCAGTTTGTGGAAGCATCCCTATTATTAGAGTGCTGGATGAATATTATGCTCTAGAAGAAGTAAACGAGATTAAGGGTATCTTTAATGGTTCTACAAATTATATACTCACCAAAGTCATTGAAGAAAAGAAGAGCTACCAAGAAGCGTTAAAAGCTGCCCAGGATAATGGCTTTGCAGAAAGCGACCCTACACTTGATGTAGAGGGTTACGACCCAAAGTATAAATTGGCTATCGTGCTACAGCACATCTTTGGATTAAGCATACATCCTAAAAGAATATTCAATCAGGGAATACAAAATATAACACAGGCGGATATAAGTTTTGCGGCTGAGCGAGGTTTAAAAATCAAACTACTGGCTAGGGCAGTAAGAAATGGCGATGAGATAACAGCTTTTGTGGCGCCTCACTTTGTGACCTCAGACGGTTCACTCTTCCATATAGAAAATGAGTACAATGCAGCTCTCATAGACGGTAACTTTGCCAGTGAACAAGTTTTAGTAGGGAAAGGTGCCGGCAAGCTGCCAACGGGGTTAGCCGTTTTATCAGATGTGGCGGCTATAACTACAGGTTACTCATACAGCTACATAGACCATTCAAACGAACTGGGCTTTACCTATTCTGAAGAAGAAGTTTATGTAAGCTTTGAACATGAAGCTATCATAGATTTTAATCTTTTTACTACTATTTCTGAAAAGTACGTGGGACGAAAATCTGGCTATATTATTGGAGAAATAAACCTTGAAAAATTAAGAAAACTTACTCAGCAGCCGGGTGTGAACGTTATTTTCACATCCGGAGCAAAAGAAGAAATTGAAATTCACCGTCTGTCTTATTCATATGCATAATTTCATTTAACTTTTCCCTAATATCTTGCGAATATCATTAGCCTGGTTCATAGCATTTTTCATACCCTGCTGGTCCTCCTCGTCAATCATTTTTTTGAATGTCTTTAAATGATTGATGTACTCTCCTAATGCTGTGGAAACTTCCATCTTATTTTGCGCAAAAATAGGTGCCCACATGTCTGGGGAACTCTTAGCTAATCGTACAGTGGACTCAAAGCCACTACCTGCAAGGTTAGCTATATTCTTTTCATCTTCTTCTTTATTGAGTACGGTTAAACCCAGCATAAAAGATGAAACATGTGAAAGATGAGAAATATAAGCCACGTGTTTGTCGTGATCCTTAGCTTCCATGAAAACCGTTTTCATACCAATACCATCAAATAGTTTTAAAGCTAAATCAATGGCTTCGCTATCAGAGCTTTGGCGATCGCAGATTACATTAATGGCGTTGCTATATAGGTTGGCAAATGCCGCTTTAGGTCCTGTATTCTCAGTACCGGCCATAGGGTGTGAAGCCACGTATCTTCCTCGAAGTGAATGATCTTTCACGCGCTCAGTTAGCTTAAATTTGGTACTCCCCAGATCTATTAAAAATTGGCTAGGAGACATTCTATCTAACACATCTGACACTTGCTGAAGTAGCACATCCACAGGAGTGGCAAGTACGATCACTGCTGAGGTAGATATAGCCTCCTCTAGTTTCACACATTGATCGACTATACCGAGTTCTAACGCCTCTTTTTCGTGCTCTGACAACCGGTCAACTCCAAATACCTGATCGGCCAGCTGATTTTTTCTTAAAGCCATAGCAAAAGATCCACCCATAAGGCCTAAACCTACAACTGTGACATTCATGGTAGTAGTTTTTCTCGTGATGCAATTATTCGATCAAGTGATTGGGATAATAATGCTTCAGGTGCACACAGTGAAATTCTAAGGTACCGATTCCCCATACTTCCAAATATAAATCCTGGTGTAATGAATACACCAGCATTATTGATAATGGTATTTACCCATTCTTCTACGTCTTGAATGCTCTCAGGTACTCTAGCCCAAACAAATAAACCATCTTGGTCCTTATCGAAGCTGCAGTCAAGAGCTTCCATGATCTCAAAAGCCAGAAGCCTTCTTTTTTCATAAGATTCATTTAAATCACTTTTCCACCGCTCGGGTGATTGTAGTGCTTTTACTGCCGCTTTTTGTAGGGGCAGAAACATTCCGGAATCCATATTGCTTTTTACCTTCAAAATGGCTTGAATATATTCCTTAGCACCAGCTACCCATCCCAAACGCCATCCAGCCATATTATACGATTTACTCAAAGAATTGAGCTCCAGGCAAATCTCTTTTGCCCCTTTTGCCTGAAATATGCTAAGAGGATCACCATTAAATAGCTGACTGTAAGGATTATCATTCACGATCAAAAACCTATGCTTCTTGGCTAGGCCTATGAGTCTGTCAAACTGCTCGAGAGTACCTTTTGAACCTGTAGGCATATTCGGGAAATTAACCCACATCAATTTCACCTGATCCAGTGGTCATCTCATAAGTTTTTGAAAATCTATTTGCCAGCCAGCTTCTTCATCCAAATCATAGGAAACCGCCTCAGCCTGAACCAGCCGTGTTACAGCTTGGTAAGTAGGGTACCCAGGATTTGGGACTAGTGCTTTATCATCCGGATTTAGAAAGGCCATTGAAATATGCATTATACCTTCTTTTGACCCAATAAGTGGTAAGATCTCGTCAGGCGAATTGAATTCAACCGAATAATTCGACCTCATCCAGCGTGCTATTTCTCGTCTCAGTTCCGGTACACCAATATAACTTTGATAGCCGTGGGCCTTTAGGTCTGTTGCTTGCTCATTTAACTCGCTAATTGCGCCATCAGGTGGAGGCAGATCAGGGCTACCTATTCCCAGATTAATAATATCCGCACCGTCTTTATTTAAATTAGCAATCTCTTTAAGCTTTGTTGAGAAATAATACTCAGATACACCTTCTAACCTATCCGCAGCCTTTATTACCATCTGTCTAAATTAATTCCCTAACTCGCGTTATAACCCTAAACAAGAGTTAAAAATAACAACCTTGGTAATGGAAAGAATAAACTTTTCGTCAATATATTTGTAATCCTTTTGAAGAAAAGTTTTAGAAAAAAGATCAGCCAGATATGAGTACGGTTATTTTTACTTCCATAGTCGCCTTTACAGTCATTATCTTACTACTTGTTTTGATTTTGCTTTTTGCACAATCAAAACTCGTACAGTCTGGTCCTGTTAACATCATAGTTAATGGAGATACAGACAATCCTATTGTGACTACAGCGGGAAGCACTCTCCTTACCACACTTTCAGCGCAAAAGCTGTTTTTACCTTCCGCCTGTGGTGGTGGTGGAACGTGTGCCATGTGTAAATGTGTGATAGATGAAGGTGGCGGGGATGTACTACCTACGGAAGTGGGACATTTGAGTCGAGCGGAGCAAAAAGAAAATGTGCGTTTATCGTGTCAGGTGAAAGTAAAACAGGATATGGAAATCCGTATCCCGGAAGAGATCTTCGGCATTAAGAAATGGGATACTACTGTAGTATCAAATTACAATGTGTCTACTTTTATCAAAGAATTTGTGATGAGACTGCCGGAGGGCGAAACGATGGATTTTGAGGCAGGTGGATACATTCAGATCGATGTACCTCCTATTGAGGTGAAATTCAGCGATATGGACATTACACCTAAACCGGAATTAGGCCACCCTGAAAATGTGTTTCAGGAAGATTGGGATAGCTTCAAACTCTGGGATCTGGTAATGAAGAATGATGAAACTATCTTTAGAGCCTACTCCATGGCTAACCACCCTGCTGAAGGTAACATCGTAATGTTAAATATACGTATAGCCACTCCTCCATGGGACAGAGATGCCGGTAAATGGATGGATGTTAATCCTGGAATATGTTCTTCTTATGTGTTTTCCAGAAAACCAGGTGATATTGTAACGATCTCAGGTCCATATGGTGAATTTGAGATTAACCACACCGAAAGAGAAATGGTATATATTGGCGGTGGAGCTGGCATGGCACCGCTAAGAGCACAGATATTCCACCTCTTTCATACTATGAAAACAGACAGAAAAGTATCTTACTGGTATGGAGGAAGGTCCAAAAAAGAACTTTTTTACGTCAATCATTTCAGGAAAATAGAAGAGGATTTTCCGAATTTCAAATTTCATATTGCTTTATCAGAACCATTAGAGGAAGATAATTGGACAGAGAAGAAAAGCTTAGATGATAACGCGGACGGATATCTAGGATTTATACACCAAGCACTCTATGACAACTATCTTGGAAAACATGAAGATCCGGAAGAGGTGGAGTATTACCTATGCGGACCTCCTTTGATGAATGCTGCGGTATTAAAAATGTTGGACGAAATGGGTATACCGCCGGAAAACATCAGGTTCGATGATTTTGGAGGCTAACCCTCTAAGAAAATAAGTTAAACCCTCATTGGTTATCCTTTGAGGGTTTTTTATTTTCTATTACTTCTTAAAACCCTAATTTTAACAATAAACCAATCAATGGATTTAAAGATATTCTTTTCTCCACTTGAAGAAGAGCACTTCGCCTCCATCAAAAGCTCCGGTAGTTTCTACAAAAATATCTTGGCGAACATTGACGGAATGCCAGACCTTCGCGGTGCGCACTTGGCGATCATAGGAGTGAACGAATCAAGGGGCTCCGATGTAAACTCAGGCACTGCGAAAGCAGCAGATGTTATCAGAAAGAAATTGTATGCCTTAAAAAAAGGGGTTGGAGCTTACAAAATAGTGGATTTAGGGAACCTAAGATCTGGAATAGACCTAGATGAAACACAAGGACGCCTAAAGGAAGTTTGTCGCTTGCTTCTCGAAAAAAATATATTACCGATTATAATTGGGGGGTCCCATGACCTGGATTTTGGGCAATATCAGGCGTATGAGGATATGGATAAATTGGTAAGCCTTCTAAATATTGATGCCTTTTTGGATATGGAGGATAGAGCAGAAAGTGCTAGTCGTGGTCATATCAACCAAATTCTGGTACATGAACCCAATTATTTATTTAATTACAGTCATTTAGCCTATCAGAGCTACCTCATAGATCAAAGTGCCATTGACATACTTGAAAAGCTTTATTTTGAAGCCTACCGGGTAGGACATCTTCGATCTAACATCTCCGAAATGGAGCCAATTATTCGTAATGCCGATATGTTATCTTTTGACATTACCGCTATAAAATCAGGTGATGCTCCGGGAAACGCTAATGCTCAGCCCTTTGGGTTAACCGGTGAGGAGGCATGTCAGATCTGCTGGTATGCCGGACTAAATGAAAAATTGAGCTCCGCGGGATTTTATGAGTATAACCCCGATTTTGACGATGAAAGTAATAAAACTGCCGCTGTGACGGCTACGATGATCTGGTATTTTATTGAAGGCTACTATCACCGTAAAAACGAGCAAAACTTTAAAACGAACGACTACACTAAATTCGTAGTTTCAATGCCAAGCGAGCCCGAAACACTTGGCTTTTATAAAAGTAAACTGAGTGAAAAATGGTGGATGGAGGTTCCGTTTCCTCAGGGGAGGGAACAATATGCCAGGAATTGCATTATTCCCTGTAGTTACTCTGATTATCAATTGGCTACCAGTGGAGAGCTACCCGAAAG
>JBCCSU010000155.1:0-11163 GCA_039199635.1 Bacteroidota bacterium
CGATACATTTAAAGAATATAACAGCGCTGACTTCTTAAAAATTTATGAGTCGGAGATAACATTAGCTCATAATTCTGAGAAGGAAATTTTTTTTAATTTACTAAAAACGGATTATCTAAAAACTTTTAACCCTCAGTACTAATGAATAAGTCAACTGGAACAAATATTGGTACAAACATGATTATAGCTGCATTTGGCACAGCAATACTAGCGCCAATTCAATATGATTTAGAATCAAGTATAATTCCCGCTGAAACAATTCAATATCAAAAATTGACTACAAATTCTTGGGAAGAAGGGATTTCAATTTCCTTGGATCAATTTAATCCAAAAATCAACTCCCTTAAGCTTTTTTCTGAAAAACTTCTTAAAAACACTTCAGATATTGATCCTGAAATAATGAAGGTTGTCAATAATAATTATTGGGATCTTCTATGAATCTAGATGATCTAAAGATCTATCTACCTAAATACCTCTCTGCGGAATCTGAAAAGCAGCTATTTGATAGCCTAAAAGATTTTCCTTCAAATATAGATCAGAGATTGTACACAAATCACCTAGAAAATGAACCTATTATTTTTCAGGGTGACGGATTGCGGAATCTATTGGCGATCAACTTGCCTTCAACTGAAACCAAGGTAGTTTCTGGAATGGTAATTTCAAACACGTGCGATATAGATCCTGTAAATAAGAGAAATTTCCCAAGTCAAATTGTTTATGCACCAATTATTGATTTAGGAAAATACTCAAATTCTCTAAGATCTCAACTTCCTGAAGAAAAAGTGTCTGGACACTTGGCAGCAATTCGAAAGCAATACATAACTCAAATCTTTTATCTACCTCCTATTTTGAATAAACTAAAGGAATCAATTGTTTTTCTAGATAGACTCCACAATGTAGGGAGCAATAAATATGACAGATCAGAGTTGAACCTATCGCGAATTTTCAGCTTAAGTAATTATGGCAACTATTTATTTTTATTCAAACTATCACTTCATTTTACCAGAATTCAAGATAAAGTTGACAGAAAATCGATGTAGTCTTAAAAAGAAGACCTGCTCAAGGCTGTTTTAAAAAAAGTAGAACAGCATTTTCGAAATATGGTCGAGGTTTCCAAGCATAACGATAAGGGTCATATGAGTAAGCCGGATCGCTTCCTGAAGATCTATGATGACAACCTTAATAAAGAAAACCGAATATGTTTAATAGGTGCTTTAGCCACAGACTTATTCACACTCCCTATTCATTTACGACCTGTACTAAATGAATTGATTCAGGTTATGAAAGACTGGCTAACCCATATTCTGGACGAAGCACGAAATGCTGGAGAGCTTAACTTTACCGGAGCCGCTTCTGATCGGGCAGCGCTTATTTGTTCTTCTATGGCTGGGGCTTTACAGCTGGCCAGGATACTGGGAAATAAAGAATACGAAGTAATAAAATCTCAATTGATAAAAGATCTGATAAAATGAAAAGAGTAGCTGTAACCGGTATGGGAGCCCTTACTCCCATCGGTAATAATATTGAAATGTTTTGGGAAGGCTTGCGATCTGGCAAAAGTGGAGCTGGCCCCATTTCGAAATTTAATGCCACTCATTTTAAAACAAAGTTCGCCTGTGAACTGAAAGACTTCAGTCTGGAAAACTTTTTTGATAGAAAGACAATCAGAAAGAATGATCTTTTTACGCTATACTCCTTAATTGCTTCGGAAGAGGCTATGACGAATAGTGGACTTAATATTGAGGAAATCGATGTTAACAAGTTTGGTGTGATTTGGGCATCCGGCAATGGCGGCATCAGTACATTTGAGCAGGAGGTAATCGAATACGCCAGGAGAGATCAAGGTCCCCGGTTTAGTCCTTTCTTTATTCCTAAAATTCTTTCCGATACCCCTTCCGGAGCAGTGGCACTGAAATATGGCTTACGAGGCATTAACTACTGTACGGTCTCGGCATGTGCATCTGGTAATTCGGCCATCATGGATGCCTATAATTACATTCGTTGGGGTAAAGCTAACCTAATGATCGCGGGAGGTTCAGAAGCTCCCATCACCCAGGCAGGTATAGGTGGTTTCAATGCAATGAAAGCACTCTCTACTAGAAACGATGATCCTTCTACCGCCTCTCGACCCTTCGATAAACAGCGTGATGGTTTTGTGATGGGTGAAGGTGCCGGAGCGCTGATCTTGGAAGAGTTGGAGCATGCGGAAGCCCGTGATGCACAAATTTATGGTGAAATAGTAGGTTGCGGTATGTCAAATGATGCCTACCACAGTACTGCCACTCATCCTGAGGGTTTGGGCGCTCGTTTAGCTATTGACATGGCCCTGGAAGAGGCGCAAATAAGCCCTAATGAGATCGACTATATTAACTTGCATGCAACAAGTACTCCAGTGGGTGATCAATCCGAATTAAGTGCAATAAGCAGGTTATTTCAAGCTTCTCATCAAATGATAAGGGTGAGCGCTACCAAATCAATGACCGGACACCTACTTGGAGCGGCAGGTGCTATAGAAGCTGTAGCCACAATTATGGCTATGAAATATAATACCATTCCTCCGACCATTAACACGACCAACCCAGACGATGATCTTCCTAAAAATATAGATCTAACGCTTGGTACAGCAGCACACCATACCATAAAGTACGCTATGAGTAATACTTTTGGTTTTGGTGGGCATAATGCGATTGCACTTTTTAAGAAGTGGGAATAACCTCACTCAAAGACTTCCGAAGTTTCGAAAACTTCGGAAGTCTGGTTTGGTAGTTAGAACAAAAATATCGCCACGAAGTGGTAGCTCAATTAAGCCATTTGATCAAATAGCCAAATCTTCCCTAATGTCACTAGTATCATAACTACTGTAATCCAGGTAGCCCAAATTTTTGCCTTG
The DNA here is from genome assembly GCA_039199635.1 of Bacteroidota bacterium. Taxonomy (GTDB): domain Bacteria; phylum Bacteroidota; class Bacteroidia; order Cytophagales; family Cyclobacteriaceae; genus Fulvivirga. Next base: position 2,891 of record JBCCSU010000155.1, read on the forward strand.
GTACTTACACTTAAAAAAACAGCTGCCAGGGCTGCTCCAATTACTTGCCCTATCGCAACTATCAACGCCGGCTTCCAAAGAATCGCGTTGATAGAAGCAAAGTAAATGGTAGTAGGAACCGTATAAAACAAAATGATCACTAGCTTGTAGGCATTGGCTTCTGCAAAGCTCATAGAAAGCTGTTTCAAAACTAGTGTGAGTATTAATATCCCAATCCCGATCTGAATAAAGCCTCCGTAAAAGCCGGCAAAAAAGAAAAGTAATGGATTCGGCAATGCAGTCCGTTGGCTAAAAGAGTTATTCCACTTTTTGAATGCCTTCGGGAAAAGATACTGGATAAGTAATAGCAGCATCACAAGCGAGGCCACCACATTAAAGGATCGGCCCGAAATAAGTCCTGCGCAAACAGCCCCTAACATAGCTCCAATACCTGTACTAATAACAAGCCTCCAACTCATATTTTTGATTGAAAACTGGCGATAGCGGCTCAGCACTAGAATTCCAGAGATGTTTTGAAAAAAAACTCCCGGGCGGGTGGCGATATTAGCCACTGAAAGCGGGATACCTGTTAGACTCATAACACCCATGCTAAACAGGGTGCCACTTCCGGAAACTGTATTTACTACACCAGCCAGCACCCCTCCTGAGATCAATAATACCTCATTCGACCAATCCATGGATTTTAAGATCTGCAACTACCGGAAAATGGTCGGACGGGTACTTCATATCCCGGCTATCGGAAAGAGCGGCATATTTAGTGACTTCTATATTTCCCTTAACGAATAGATAATCTATTCTACGCTGAGGTTTTTTAAGAAACTGGAAGCCATTGAATGTAGCTTCAGGACCATAAGGAGGTAATTTGCTGATAGTATATGTATCCTTCATAAACTCCGTGATCAACTGATAAGGTTTTGCCTGAGGAGTAAAATTAAAGTCACCCATCAGTACAACAGGATTTTCTCCCGCCAGCGCCTTGATCTTTTGAATAATAACTTTGATACTTTCCTGGCGAGCCACCTTACCAACATGATCAAAATGCGTGTTGAATACAAAGAAAGTATTTTCGGAATCCTTAAGCTTTAATTCCGCCCAGGTGCAGATTCGGGGTAAAGCAGCGTCCCAATCTTTGGAGGGGACCTCAGACGTTTTCGATAACCAAAAAGTCCCTGAACGAAGTAGCTTAAAAAGCTTTGTGTCATAAAAGAGCGCTGAATATTCGCCTTTTTGTTTTCCATCATCACGACCTACTCCTAAATAGTCAAATTCTGAAAGACCTGATTTTATATCTTCTAATTGATGATGTAACCCTTCTTGTATCCCAAACAAAGCCGGAGCATGATAGGTCAGCAGACCAATAACATTTGCCTTTCTACGATCCCAATTATTTACAGAATCCCTGGTATCGTCAAATTTAATATTGTAAGACATCATACGAATCAGACCTTTTTCCACTTCTGTCTGACTAAACATCTGATGGCTGATCATTGAGAGAAAAAGGATAATCCATAACCTTCTTACGTTGTTGATTATTCGCATATCACAGGTGCTTTTACAATGGAGCAGGTATTAGCTGTAGGAATGATCTCATGGATCTGTCGAAATTTAGATTGCAACACATCGTGCCAGATAAAATCAGCTACCTCTGCCCTATACTTTTTAAAAGGTCTTCCGGCCCACACATGGTTATCGTTACATCCGGTTACTAAGTAGTACCCTTTATTGAGATCCGCCAGCCTTTCAGTAATTGTTTGAGGTCCATGAAGCACCAAATAGCCCACCTGATCTTCATTACAATAATGGTGTGGTGCTGTTCCATAAGGCACGAGATTATCGCAAGTGCCATGGAAGAGTTGAGTGGGTATCGCCGTTTCCGCGGTTATCAGGTTGATGTCGTGTATAGCCCCTGCCATACTGATCACCCCGCCATAGGAAAAATTAGCCGGCAGAATTGCTCTTACTTCATTCTTATAAGCCACATGAAGCACGGCTTCTGCTCCGGCACTGCTTCCTACGAGTATGATCTGATCAGGGTTTATCCTCAGTTCATCTTGCCGAGCGATTAAATAGCGGGTGGCCTCAACAATTTCATCACTTACTGACTGAAAGGTGCTGAGTTTATTAGCTGCTGCCTGATCACAACTGAAAGACTTTCCTTTCATCACTAATGTATAGGACATGCTAACGGCTACTATTCCTCGCCTGGCCATATTCTTACAAAAATCCATAATCTCCGGCTCGTCTCGTGCACCACCGGCAAAACCTCCGCCATGAACGAAGAGTACAACAGGTCTATGATTCTCTTTGTCTAATAAAGCTTGGTAGATATCCATTTCAAGGTCCTTATCTTTCAAATAGCTGACCGTTTTTTTCGATACTTCATTGAAGATTTGACTTTGGTAACGCTGACTTAAGGCACTCGAGGTGACTAAAACATTTAGAAGAAATGAATAGAGAATGAATTTCATGGAATACATCTGGTTAATTTGAATCTATGCTTTTAAGCTTATGTATAATTCTTATTCTGTAAATAGTATCTCACTTTTCTCAGAGATTCCGTTTTCACTGAACGCCTCTACCTGGTAATAATAACCTTGATCTATATTTAGCGCTCTTAACTCATAGTTGGGCTGATCGTACATCAATGCAGAGAGATTAAGTTTATCCTTAGCTATCCCCCAATAGATCACATACCCAGTAGCATCTTTTACCGGCTCCCAGATCAGACTGGTGTTACGTCTATCGTCCTGTCTGATCGCTTGGAAATTAGCTGGCATTTCCGGTTTATCACCCTTGCCTTTCCCAAACACTCTAAGCTCTGAAATACTGAGATAGGTATTAGCGCAATAAACATGATCGTACCGCACGTATTGTACCTCTGCCGCTTCTTCAAGTTCAATGTAGCCATGTGGCATATCTCGCTCATTTTCAGAATAATCAGCGAGCGTATTCCATTCCTTACCATCGATAGAGCCTAAAATTTTAAACTGCTGCTTAAGGCTGTCCGGCCTTCCAAATATTTTACTGTTGAAATCCTGAAAGTTGATCTGAATAGCATTCACATCCATGATCTCCCCTAGATCAACTTCCACATAAATTGAGTCGTGATTGGCTGATGACACCCAGTAAGAGCGGATCTCTTCATCATTGATCTTATTAATATCAAACTCCCGGATCTGCTCCAGCATATACCCTGAGCTACTCTCATCCACTACATTAATGTCTTCCTTTACCAGTGATGAGTTGGTAGTCACAGGCTTGTTATAAGAGAGCAACATCCAGCCCGTGAAACGATTTTTATGATCATTAACTTCAGTATCCGGCAAATAATGAGGATAATCACCGTAAGCCGTATTCACAAACATCTGACCATTGTCTTTTTCAAAGCCAGCCGGATACATACCAATTCTCCGCTCGAATTTATAGTTCACGGAGATGGCCATAGTCGCGTAGTGCCAGTAATTACCGTTATTATCTCTTACCGTACTTCCATGCCCTGACCCTTTCAGAAAACCTCCCGGTTTATACGAAATAGGATTATAAGGCGCATACTCAAAAGGTCCTAACGGGTTATCACTGGTGTAAACCCCATCGGCATACACATTCCATTGCGTACCGGGAGCTCCATATTCCAAGTAGTATTTACCGTTGTGTTTCATCATCCAGGGGCCTTCAATGTACGGCTTAAGATCAGATTCGTGATCTTGTCCAAAGCGCTCCCATCCGTGCTTGTCCGGCTGAAGGTTAAAAAGATCTACCTGCTTCCCTATGGGGACATAGAAATTATCCGGATCGAGTTCTATGCCCCGGATCGGCCATTTATTCGAAGATTCTTCATAGAGATATACCTTGCCGTCATCGTCTACAAATAAATTCGGATCCTGGATGCCACCAGGCATGTTAAGCACGGCATAATTGGTTTGCCAATCGCCCAACTCAGGGTTATCTGTTTCTATAACCGGCCCTCTACCGGATGGATCACCATAGGCGATGATCTTTCCGTCCCTTACGGCCGCAGCGGGTGCATTACTCCCTTTGAAATACCAGTTTTGCGGTTTTATAAACTTCCAACTACTCATGTCATCAGATACCCAATAGCCATGAGAACGGGTGACGAACAGGTAGTATTTGCCTTTGTAATTGACAATCGCGGGATCGGCACCCGAACGATAGGAAACATTATTTCTAGCCCTGTAGTGCGACATGTAGGAATAATCAATATCAATCGGGTTGCAGTAGGTCTTCTTATAGTTCTTTTGTTCAGCGAACGATTTAGAAGTTTGCTGTTCGGGCTGTTCCTGGGTGCAGGCTCCGATCAGGAATAGTGAGAAGTATAAAATATATTTTTTCATATGGTGAATTCGTGTTTTAGTATTCAGTCTGCGGAGACAAAGGCCTAAGTTGGGGTAAGAGTAGACCTTAGAGGTTTCTAAACTTCGTAGGTCTTTCATACAAATTAATACGTCTTCTTATACCCATGATCGAACCGAGCACCTCTATCCCGTTTCAAAGGGATTTGCATTCCTCCGGTTTCCTCCAGCCAATCAAAAATATCATTCCGTAACGTTTTAGCTATTTCCTGATGTTCCGCACTTCTGATCAGGTTCTGGGTTTCATAAGGATCATTTTCCAGGTCGTATAGCTCGTTCAAATCCCATAGTCCGTAGTAGCGAATGAATTTATATTTATTGGTGCGTACGGCATGTACCGTAGGCGTTTGTGGGAAAGGTCGCTCCCAGAAGTACTCGTAGTAAATTCGTTCTCTCCAATCTTCAGGACTTTCACCTTTAAGAATAGGCAGAAAAGAACGGCCGTCCATATTATTTGGTTTTTCCAGACCGGCCATGGCCAAAACAGTTGGTCCAATATCAATATTTTGGATCAATTGATCTACACTATCTTTCGATAAGAGATTGCCTCCCCCAAAAGCCAACAACGGAACGCGAATAGATTCTTCATAAGCCTGTCTTTTATCAATTAAGCCATGTTCTCCGAATGAAAACCCATTATCTCCCATGTAGAACACAACCGTATTTTCTAAAACACCTTCCTTTTCTAGTGTAGCTATTACTTCTCCTATACTTTCATCCACTGATAGCAGCGTCTCTGTGTATTTTCTATAAAAGGTATCAAAATCCAATTGCCCATGATACATATAATCTACCCCGTGCCAGCTATATCTTTGCTTTTTTACCCATTCGGGTACGTTTTCGTAGTCATACTCCTCTTTTGTGACATTTTCAGGGAACATGGTGATGGGATAGCTGGGGGCTTCCTTGGCGTAGTTATCATCGTGGCGCTGGGCTGGGGCAAACTCAGAATGAACCCCCTTATGCGATAAGTACATGAAAAAGGGCTTTTCCTTATCCCTGTTTTCAATCCAATCAACCGCGTGCTCAGTAAGCAGATCTGTGATGTAAGTAGAGTCGCCATATGTTTTTACCTCACCGTTGATATTAAGCTTTGGATTGTAATACACACCTTGTCCTTTAAAACTTTCCCAATGTGTAAATCCCTTTCTAGGACTGGCGTGATGCTCACCCATATGCCACTTGCCAAAAAAGGAGGTTTGATAACCGGCCTGCTGCAGGTATTGAGGGAAAAACGTAGAAGTGTCAGCCACAGCCGATTGATTGTCAATCACCTGATGGCGATGCGAAAATTGACCTGTGAGAATAGAAGCCCTACTGGGCGAACATAATGAGGTGGTAACAAACGCATTTCGGATATGGGTGCCTTCTTTCGCCATCCTATCCATATTTGGCGTTTTAAGAAAAGGTACTTTGCCTGTAAAACCCATAAAATCGTAGCGGTGATCATCACTTAAGATAAAAACAACATTCATGGGTTTGCCATCTTCCGTGCGTTCAAGAGTTAACGGGGCCGGTTCGTCACCCATAGTTTCTACACCTTCTTGACAAGAAAATAGTGTTCCAGTCAGAGTCAATAGTATAATGGACTTAAGTTTTATGCTTTTGATTGTCATAGATTAAGGATACTTGCCTTCGGTGTTAAAGAATATTCTATTTTGCTTTTATGAATCTCAATTATTTACTTCTACTAAATATCCAAGGCAATAGATCGGGTTCTGCAAATGCTGCGTCCCAACTGTTGTGATTCGCGTCAGGATATAGCGTGAATTTTACTTCTCCTTGATGAGATTTAAGCGCATCTACCATATTTTGTGATAGCTCAGGAGGAACTACATCGTCTTTGGCTCCGTGAAACACCCAGAAAGGCACTTTTTTAGCGTATTTCTTGACGCTCTCGGGATTACCGCCTCCGCAGATCGGAAAGGCGGCTGCAAAGAGTTTGGGTCTTCTACTTACAATTTCAAAGGTGCCCATACCGCCCATAGAAAGTCCTCCCACATATATCTTACTGGTATTGACGGTATTTAGCTTATGTAATGAGTCCAATAAGCCCAGCGTAGCCTGCATAGATGGCGTAGGGTCTCCCTTTACTGAGAAATCAAATTCTCTTATACCTTCTGAATTAGTACTCATATCTACTTTAGACCAAAAGCCTTCTTCAGGACATTGAGGAAATACTACAATAGCCGGAAACCGTTGTCTATTGACGGAATTTAAAAAAAGTTTACTGCCATGAATGAGTTGTTTCTCATTATCAGAACCTCTTTCGCCAGCTCCGTGTAGAAAGAGTATGAGCGGATAGGACTTTTTCGTATCGTAATTTTGAGGATATAGAATACGATAGGGAAGACTAAAATCACCGTTGTTAAATACGACCTCTTTATATTCTGTTCTGTCTTGAGCCCAAACTATCGAGCTCGTTAAGAGTAAAAAAAGACTTATGCGTATGGCTGACAGCATCCTATTTTAACCAGTTGATTTGCGCTCTTTTTAGGTCTCTTGAATTTCCACCTACCATGATCTCAAATTCTCCAGGTTCCCAGGTATGCACTATCTTTTGATGATCTAAATCGCTGTAGGTGTAAAATTTCAAATCTTCCGTGGTGATCTCAAATTCTATGTTCTTAGTTTCTCCTGCTTTTATGAGTGGTTTTTGAAAGGCCTTTAATTCTTTTACCGGGCGAGTGGTGCTTCCCACCATATCTTTGATGTAGAGTTGAACCACTTCCTTTCCATCTGTTTCACTTGTATTCGTAACAGGAACAGTAACCGATAAAGTAGCCTCACCGTTAAGTTCAGTACTACTCAGTGCTATATCGCCGTATTCAAAACTGCTGTAGCTCAAACCATATCCAAACGGATAGAGAGGCTCATTGGTAACATCGAGATAGTTTGATCTGAATTTTTTAAACCATTCTTCTTCCAGCGGCCTACCGGTATTCTTATGATTATAGAAAAGAGGTATTTGACCTACATTTTGAGGAAATGTAGTAGTTAATTTTCCCGATGGATTCACATCTCCAAAGAGTACGTCTCCTATGGCCAACCCTGCCTCCGTGCCTGCGAACCATACATTTAAAATAGCTGGGACATTTTCATGCTCCCACGTTAATGTGAGTGGCCGTCCTGTAAATAAAACAAGTACCACAGGTTTCCCCGTGGCTATCAGTTTTTTCAATAATCTCTGCTGTACTGCCGGTAGATCAATATTCGTCCTGCTTGAGCTTTCGCCTGACATTTCTGAGGCCTCCCCCATGGCAGCGACAATAATATCCGCTTGATTAGCAACTGCTAGTGCTTCTTGGGTCATTTCGGCTTCTGATCTATCATCTCGATACGTATTTTTACCGAATACACTAACTCGGCCTTCATAATCAGCGTCTTCAACGATGTTAGCACCTTTAGCGGTGATGATCTTTACTCCTTCACCCCCTACCTGCCGCAGTCCATTCAACACGGAAATAGATTTTTTTACATCAGTAGCTACACTCCAAGTACCTGGCATGTTCTCCACATTATCCGCCAGAGGACCAATAAGTGCAATCGTGCCTTCTTTTTTCAGAGGTAGCACATTTTGATTTTTGAGCAATACAAAAGATTCGGTCGCTAGCTCTCGGGCCTTTGCCCTGTTTTCATCCGTAAAAATATCTTTAGCCACACGCGCTTCGCTCATATATTTGTAAGGATCATCAAAAAGGCCCAGTTTAAACTTGGCTTCTAATATGCGCCTACAGGCACGGTTTATATACTCAATATCTATGGTGCCTTCATCCAATGATTTTTTCAGAGTAGTTAAGAATCCCTCACCTACCATATCCATATCTATACCGGCATTAAGGGCCATGGCGGAAACGTGCTGTAAATCTCCTGATCCATGCGCTTCCATTTCATTAATACCAG
>JBCCSU010000156.1:0-11010 GCA_039199635.1 Bacteroidota bacterium
AAACAAGGAGAGTCCTTTAACTTTGAAATAGAGCCAGCTTCTGAAATTCCATTTTCCAGCTATTCCAAACTAAAAAATGATGAAAAGAGGATAATTGACTTCTTCAGAACAGAAGCGCAGAATCTTATCAATACCCCTTTGATACACTCGTATCAGGATTTGATCCCCTAGTCCGTGTACTTTTCGAGCAACAGTTCCATTAAAATTTGGGCAGATCGCTTGCCTTTTAGTTTCAAGTATTCTCTGGGTGTATCGTCACCTACTTCATAAGTTACACCCTCTGCTTTAAACTCATTGAGAAACCAATTCTTTGAAACAGGTGCCTCGGCTCCTCCGTCTTCTTCGGCAATCTTATCATTTGGTAACGATGTTCGTAATTGCCTGATCCATGCTTTTACAACTCCTTTATTTTCCGGAAAGGTTTCATTATTGAAAGTATACAATAGATCATATTGAGTAGAATGAAAATCAAGGCCGAGCACAATATTCAATTTATTTTTCTTGACCACAGTTTTTATGTAATGTTGAAGCAGATCAACTTCTGGTTGATTAAAAAACTGCCAGTCTCGGTTTAAATCCACACCACCTGCATTATGCCTCCAATGGCCGTTATCTACGCCATCAGGGTTGATCATAGGAAGTAGTAAAATAGTAAATTTAGATCTAAACTTATTACTCAGATCGTTCGTAGCAAATAACTCACCCACAAATGCTTGCATGGCCATATAGCCAGGTACTTCTGGGGGATGCTGCCTGCCCATAACTACTAATGTTGGTTGCTTTTTTTTAAGCCCAATACTCAGTGCTTTTAACGATCTGCCTTCGCGACTTTCACCATAGGACTGTACACTAATCTCTGGATTATTCTCTATGCTTTTTATCCAGTCATCATTGTCTTCGGAAGTCATCAGCTCCTGTGCTGATATCCATAGCTCATTTTGATCTAAGTTTAATTGAAATACAGTACTATCATTTTCATATATGTGATACCGAGTTGAATCAAGAGGATACCATTCTTTTCCGTTGGTACTGTAATCAGGATAGTATCTGTGTTTTCCGAAGGTATATTTAAGATGAAGATAAATTTGCTTTTTTGATTCAGACTTTATTTTGAATGAATACCACGGACTCAAATTTATGGGCTTGTTTTCCGGCGAAATGATCACTTGATAAAGAGAGTCGTTAATTTGAATAAAATCATTTAATCGCGCACCTGGAAAAGTATTGTCAACTGTCACACCATTAATGGATCTTATTGATTTTACTTGTTTTTCTATAGGCTTGGTTTTGGTATTGGTAGATCCGGGAGGGTCATAATTCAATGGTGCGCTAACCTTTTTTGAAGTGGAACACGCCACAACTACACTAATAATGAGCAGTAATATATATTTATTCATAGAGCCAAGATACAGAAAGGGGATATATCGAAGAATATTAAAACAGTCTCAACTCTGTAAGTTGTTCGAAAAAGTGGGGAATTATCTGGGGAATGGTGATAATCGTAAATACTATTCCAAAAACACCACCATAAAGGTGTGCATCATGATTTACATTATCGATTTGCTTTTTACCCATGTAATAAGAGTAAATAATGTAGAGCGCGGCCCAAACTACTCCTGGTAATCCTATTAGACCATAGAGATATAGCTTACTTGACGGATCAAAAAGAATATAGCTAAATAGGATCGATGATACTCCGCCTGAGGCGCCTAGCGCATTATAATGTGGTGCGTCTTTATATTTAAGAAAGGTAGGTATGTCTGATACTATTATTCCAAGAAGATATAAGCCACCGAAACATATGTAACCTAAATCTCCATACGCATCTATGTATACCGCTTCCACTTGCGCACCAAACATGTAAAGCACCAGCATATTAAAAAGCAAATGAACAAACCCACCGTGTAAAAAACCGGAGGTAATAAATCTGTAATACTGGTTATGCTGCTTTATAGCATACGGATTAAAGATCCAGCGATTAGTAAGAGCAGGATCTTTCCAAGCCTTAATACTTATAATTACCGTAATGGCAACGAATATGAGCGTTAATGATATCAACAACTCTTAAATATGTATCGGTCTGTTTTCTGTAGCTGCCAGGCAAGCTTCTTTTACTGCTTCCATATAAGTAGGGTGAGCATGAGACATTCGTGATACATCTTCTGCTGAGGCTCGGTATTCCATGGCGGTGACTCCTGCAGCTATCATATCTGCGGCTCTGGCACCTACGATGTGAACACCAAGAATTTCATCGGTAGAATCATCTGCCAAGATTTTGACTACGCCTTCAACATCCATGCTGGCCCTGGCCCTTCCTAAGGCTTTAAAGGGGAAGGAACCGGATTTATATTTCTGACCAGACTCCTTTAATTCTTCTTCTGTGTGTCCCACGCTGGCTACTTCTGGCCAGGTATACACTACTCCGGGGATCAATTTGTAGTTGATATGTGGTTTTTGACCTGCTATTTGCTCAGCTACCATAGTACCTTCTTCCTCAGCTTTATGTGCTAGCATAGCACCTTTAACTACATCACCGATGGCATATATGTTATCAACGGATGTTTTCAGATGCTCGTCTGTTTCTATTCTTCCCCGGTCATCAGTTTTGATGCCGATATTTTCAAGTCCAAGACCTTCGGTGTACGGCTTTCTGCCGATGGCCATCAAACAATAATCGCCTTTTACCTCAACTGAATTTCCTTTTTTATCTTCTGCTGTAACTGTTACTTCCTTAGCAGTGCTTTTAACCCCTGTTACTTTGTGACTTAACTTGAAGTCAACGCCAATTTTCTTTGTGGCACGCATTAATTCTTTGCCCATGGTAGCGTCCATTGTAGGAATAATCTTATCCATATACTCCACTACCGTTACTTTAGCGCCTATTCTTGCATAAACAGAGCCTAACTCCATGCCTATTACTCCACCCCCAATAACGATCAAGTGTTTAGGTACCTCTTTCAGAACTAAGGCTTCCGTACTACTAATTATTCTTTTTTTATCGATTTTGGCAAAAGGTAGGTCGGCAGGTTTAGAACCTGTAGCTATAATGACTTTATCTGTCTTTATTTCGGTAGGATCACCTTTGGAAGGTGTGACTTTTATCGTGTTTTTATCAACGAAAGATCCCAGTCCGTAATGCACATCTATCTTATTCTTTTTCATCAAATAATCTACGCCGTCACAAGTTTGTTTTACCACTTCTGATTTTCGCTGGATCATTTGCTTGAAGTTTACTTTAGGAGCATTGATGTCGATCCCGTGCTCTTTGAAATGATTAGCAGCATTATAAAAATGCTCAGATGAATCAAGCAGGGCTTTTGATGGAATACAGCCTACATTAAGACATGTTCCTCCCAGCGTATCGTATTTTTCGATTATCGCTGTTTTAAAACCTAGCTGAGCACAACGTATAGCGGCTACGTATCCACCTGGTCCTGATCCTATTACTGTAACATCGTATTGCATTTTCATCTTATTTGATAGCCAATATTTATTGATAGTCCAAAACTAAAAGATTCATTATCTGCTCTGTCGCCAAAGATATTTACAATACCACTGCCTGGCACATAATAGACTGGAAATTCGGGTTGATTGTAGCTGTTGACGATATGAGTAATATCTATACCTTGTCCGATAATCCATTTATCTCCTAACTTTTGCTTTATTCTGGCACTCCACTGTACAAAATAGGAGCGATTTTGCTGTTTTAGGGTTGCTCTGAAATCATCAAAATAGTTTCCCCCAAAAGTGATGTCACCTTTTTCAGTATAATCACTTATGCCTAAACCTAAGCCCATGTATACTCCATTGATTCCTTGCGTTTTACCCAAAATTCTATGCAACGCTTTCACGCTGACAAACCATCCAGAGTTATTATAGTCAACTTCCTGGTAAACAATATCATCGATAGAAGCTGAACCAAATGCAGTTTGGAACATCCAGTGCTTATGATACACAGATAACTGGGGGGAAATATATCTGCTTCCCTCCAGAAGCCAAACGGTGGTTTTCAGTAACTCCATATCTATTGAATAGTGGGTGATTCTATTTTGGGCTGAAGAAGCGAGGCTCAGCATGCATAAACAGACTATTGGAATAACTTTTTTCATTGTATCCTAATGCTGCTGGAGCCACTTAAATTGGCTGATTCAAAAGTAGTAGCTTCACCAATGTTCAAATCTTCAAGTACTCCTGTAAATCCGCATCTTTTGGATTCAAATGAAACATCTACACTGTAGGTGACTTCCAGTGTATCAGTTTCTCCGCTGGCTAAAGTGAATATATAGATGGTGTTTTTACTACTTAAATTAATTGGCAGTTGATAAAAACTGGAAGGTCTTGTAGTAATGGGATCGACCTCATCTTTTAAAGCATAAACCAAAACGTATTCTCGTGGATTAGCAAAGCTGACATCTAGTTGTGGTTCGGATTTGAAATCACACTCAATACTGCAACACATGAACGTACTTATTAAAGCCAATCCCAGTAGATTGGATAAGTACATTACTATTTTAATCTTCATATCATTTCAGAACTTATGTTAGACTCCTAGCATCAAACGAGCAGGATCTTCTAACAGTTCCTTAACACGATAGAGGAAACTAACACTCTCCCTACCATCAATGATTCTGTGGTCGTAGGAGAGAGCCACGTACATTATGGGCCTAACTACTACTTCACCGTTTTCTACAACGGGCCGTTCTACAATATTATGCATACCTAAAATGGCCGATTGTGGTGCATTGATGATCGGAGTGGATAGCATAGACCCAAAAATACCGCCATTAGTAATGGTAAAGGTTCCACCAGTCATTTCTTCGATAGAGAGTTTTCCATCCCTCGCTTTTTTGGCTAACCGTACTACCTCGCTTTCTACCTGCTGGAAGTTCAGCGATTCCGCATTTCTAATTACTGGTACTACCAAACCTCGAGGCGATGAAACGGCTATGGATACATCACAATAGTCATAATAAACGGTTTCATTTCCATCAATACCGGCATTTACAGCTGGCCATTCTTGAAGTGCTTGACAACAGGCTTTGGTAAAAAACGACATAAAGCCAAGCCCAACCCCGTGCTTTTCTTTAAATTGTTCTTTGTACTTTTTTCTCAGATCCATGACCGGTTTCATGTTCACTTCATTGAAAGTGGTGAGCATGGCCGTTTCGTTTTTCACAGAAACCAACCTCCTGGAAATAGTTTTTCTAAGGTTGGACATCTTTTCACGCCTTTCTCCTCTCGCACCGGTGGAGGCGGCAGTAGCAGGTTCTGATTCTACCGCTTCCGTTTTAGCCTTGGGTTCAGGTGCATTTTGTGCTTTAAGTGCATCTTCTTTGGTGATTCTTCCACCTACTCCTGTACCTTTTATCCCTTCGGCAGAGATGCCTTTTTCAGCCATTATTTTAGCCGCAGCAGGAGATGCATGCCCAGTGGCATATGAATCTTCCACTTGTTTTGCGGAGGAGTTTTCAGATGAATCAGTCTCCGTTTTAACAGATTCCGAAGGAGAAGCAGGAGCACCACCTTCCATTACTTCTATCTTACAGATCAATGCACCTATTTCTATAGTGTCACCTTCTTGAGCTACTATTTGAAGGGTTCCACTGGCTTCGGCTGGAAGTTCGAAAGTAGCTTTATCAGATTCTACTTCAGCGATTATTTCATCTAGTTCTACATAATCGCCTTCATCTTTAAGCCAACTTGAAATGGTTACCTCTGTAATAGATTCACCCACTGTGGGTACGATCATTTCTTTTACTTCACCCGTTTTTTTCGATTCTGAACCATTATCAGTCTCAGTTTCAGACGGTGCTTTTGACTCAACATCAGAAGAAGATGGTGAGTTGCCTTCTCCTTCCTCAATGCTGCATAATACAGCCCCTACCTCAACGGTATCACCTTCTTCTGCTACTATTTTTAAAACACCTGCTTTTTCTGCGGGTAACTCAAAAGTGGCCTTGTCTGATTCTAACTCGGCAATTATTTCATCTTGTTCCACATAATCGCCATCCTGCTTTAACCAGGTGGCAATAGTAACTTCGGTGATTGATTCACCAACCTCGGGAACTTTCATCTCTAAACTCATGATTAAGGTGCGTTTAAATGTTAAATGCGTCAGTAACTATTTTGGTTTGCTCTTCTTTATGCACTTTAGGGTAGCCTGTGGCTGGAGAAGCACTAGCTTTTCGTGATATCACTTTTAATTGATAACCTTCAAGTGTACTTAATATGTAAGTCCAGTAACCCATGTTCGAAGGCTCTTCTTGTACCCAAATGATTTCTGCCTGCCCGTATTTTTTTATAATAGCATCAAGCTGTTTTTTCGGTAGTGGATGCAATTGCTCCATCCTTACAATAGCCACATTCTTTATTTTTTTGGATTGCTGATGTTCAAGTAGATCATAATAGACCTTACCAGAACAAAGAAGTACTCTTTTTACGGATTTTTTAGTGACATAATTGTCATCTAGTATTTCCTTAAATCCGCCTTTTGTAAACTCGGCAATAGGGGAAATTACTTTCGGATGCCTTAACAAAGACTTAGGTGAAAATACAACGGCAGGTTTCCGAAACTTCCATGTGACTTGTCTTCTAAGAAAGTGGAAAAAGTTGGCCGGAGTAGTAATATTGGCTACCACTAGGTTGTCTTCTGCTGCCAGTTGGAGAAAGCGTTCAGGTCTGGCATTACTATGCTCAGGACCCTGGCCCTCATAACCATGAGGCAGAAGCATTACTAGGCCATTCATACGCTGCCATTTGGATTCTGCACTGGTTATAAATTGATCAATCATGACTTGTGCTCCATTAGCAAAGTCACCGAATTGCGCCTCCCAGATCACCAATGCATTAGGCGTAGCCATGGCGTATCCGTATTCAAACCCTAGAACGCCGAATTCAGATAATAAAGAGTTGTAGATTCTTAGTTGCTCTTGTCCTTCTTCTATATGGTCGAGATTACAATACGGTTGATTAGTATTGGCATCGAAAATATAGGAATGCCTGTGTGAGAAAGTGCCACGTTTGACATCCTGACCGGACATACGAACTTTTTTATTATCCAAAAGAAGTGATCCGTAAGCCATAAGCTCTGCATCTGCCCAGTTCAACTCTTTTTTATCATTGAAGTTGGCTGATCTATCTTTGATCAGTTTTTCAATTTGCTTTAAAGGTTTGAAGCCATCAGGTAAGGAGGTTAAGGCCTTTCCGATTTTGTCTACCGTATCAGATGTGATGCTGGTGTCCGGAGATTTTTCAAAATCTTTAGCTTCCGATCTTCTAAGTGCCTCCCACTCTTCTTCTATTTTTTGCGGTTTATAAGGAAGCGGCTTCTGCTTCACCTCATTTAGTCTATCTTGTAAAATAGAGCGAAACTCTTTATCCAGTGCTTTGGCTCTTCCCTCATCAATATCTCCTCGATTTGTTAGTTGCTTAACGTATATGTCTCTGGGATTAGGATGTTTGGCGATGAGACTATAAAGCTTAGGCTGAGTAAACTTGGGCTCATCGCTTTCATTATGACCATGTCGTCGGTAGCAGAGTAAGTCGATAAAGAAATCCTTTCCAAATGTTTGGTTGTATTCTACTGCAAGTTTAGCAGCAAAAACTACTGCTTCAGGATCATCACCATTTACATGCAATACAGGAGCATCGATAATCTTTGCTACATCCGTACAGTAAATGCTTGAGCGTGCATCGTCATAATCAGTGGTAAAACCTACCTGGTTATTAATTACAAAATGGATGGTACCTCCGGTTTCATAACCCGGCAGCTCAGACATTTGTACTATTTCATAAACAATGCCTTGACCGGCTACTGCTGCATCACCATGAATAAGAACGGACATGGCTTTTTTCAGGTCGCCATTGTATTCGTCATCAATTTGCCCTCGAGTGTAACCGAGTACGAGAGGGTCTACTGCTTCTAAGTGACTTGGGTTAGGTGTCAGTTTGATATACACATTTTGGTCATCCGTAGTTTTTACCCTACTGGAATAGCCCAAGTGGTATTTAACATCTCCATCTCCCATGGTTAAATCCGGGTCTGTATTGCCCTCAAACTCGTTAAAGACTTCGTCATACGTTTTACCCATGATATTTGCTAAAACGTTTAAACGGCCACGATGCGCCATACCAATGACCACTTCCTTAACACCAGAATTGCCGGCTTCATTGATAATTACATCTAAAGCTGGAATAGTATTCTCACCCCCTTCAAGTGAAAACCGCTTCTGTCCTAAAAATTTCGTATGTAAGAAATTTTCGAAAACAACTGCTTCATTCAGCTTTTCGAGGATTCTTTTCTTAGTCGTTAATGGAGGGTTAATATTCAATCCGTCCTTTTCACATTTTTTCTTAAACCAATCAAGCACCTCAGCATCTCGAATATGCATATATTCATAACCTATGGGTCCTAAATAGATTTTGTCCAGCGCATCGACTATATCTTTAAGTTTTGCCTTCCCTAATCCTATTTCATTACCAACCGAAAAAGGTGTGCCTAAATCCTCCTTTTCCAAGCCAAACTCCGATATATCTAACTTAACATTATGATCTCTTCGTTGACGTACTGGGTTAGTATCAGATTTAAGATGGCTTCTTGATCTGTAGGCGTGGATCAGGTTGCGGACCTGGGTATCTTTTGAGGAAAGCTCCGAAACTTCTGTTGCTCCATTTTCTCCAAATTTGGTTTGTGAGAAATCAAATCCTTCAAAGAATTTTTGCCAGGAATCGTCTACGGAAGACGGGTCGTTTTTGTAACTTGAGTAAAGCTCATCAATATAACTGCCGTGAGCATTGGCAATGTATGAATATTTGTCCATAACTGTGTTTAGCTGGATATACATCAAAGTTAAACAACGTTGATTCAATAATAAAATTGAATAACCGCTTAAACAAATATTAATATTTAAACCTACGTAAAAGTACTTTACTTACAAGTATGTCTTTTATTATAGGGGTCGATATATGGATTATTAGATATAAAAGCTAACTTTGCGCCTCATTAAATCACGGACGTGATCCGTACTATTAAAAAATTAACAAATGGCAGTTAAAATTAGACTGGCCCGCAGAGGGCGAAAAAGAATGGCAATTTACGATGTAGTCGTAGCAGATGCCAGAGCACCACGAGATGGTCGTTACATTGAAAAGATCGGGAAGTATAATCCTAACACCGATCCTGCAACTATCGAATTAAATGATGAAAAAGCATTTGATTGGGTAATGAAAGGAGCGCAACCTACGGACACTGTAAGAGCAATGCTTTCTTATAAAGGTATCATGTTGAAAAAACATTTGCAGATAGGTGTGAACAAGGGAGCTATTTCTCAAGAAGACGCCGATAAGAAGTTTGAAGCATGGTTAGCTGAGAAGGAGAATAAGATCCAGTCGAAGCGTGATCAATTGGCTACAGATGCTGCAACTAGCGCTAAAGCTAGAAAAGAAGCTGAGGCTAAGGTGAAAGAAGCACGCGCAGAAAGTTTGAAGCAAAGAGCTGATGAGGCTGCTGCTGCCGCAGCACCTGCTGTGGAGGAAGCTGCAGAAGTAAATGAAGAAGTTGAGGTTGAGGCATCCGCAGAAGTCGAATCAGTATCAGAAGTTGTAGAAGAAGTAGAAGCTGCGGAAGCCGAAGCACCGGCAAAAGCAACTGAAAAAGTGGAGGAAAAAGAGCCTGAGGCGGAAGTTGTTGAGACTCCTGCAGAAGAGGCTAAGGAAAAGGAAGAGGTTAAAGAAGAGACGAAAGAGGAAGCTCCAAAGGCTGAAACCACTGAAGCAGCGGCAGAATCAGTAGAGGAAGGTGAATCTTCTAAAGTAGAAGATAAGGACAAAGAAGAAGATAAGGACAAAAAAGAGTCGTAAGTTATGCAGACGGATGAATGTTTCCTTCTTGGTTACGTCATCAAAAAGCATGGTTTAAAAGGTGAGGTCAATATCTTTCTAGATGTTGATGCTCCTCTGGAGTACTCAGAATTGGAATCAGTTTTCATTGATATCAATGATCAACTGATTCCTTTTTTTATTGATAGCATCACCATTAAAGGAAATAAGGCAGTTCTTCAATTCGAAGATGTCACTAGCGCAGAGCAAGCTGACGATCTTAAAGGGAAGCAACTTTTCTTACCCCTCGCTATGTTGCCAAGACTTGAAGGAACTTCTTTCTATTATCACGAGGTTATCGGTTTTGAAGCTCTGGATACCGACCTAACTCATATAGGCCTTGTAAAAGACGTATACTCAGGTGCTGGCCAGGAACTTTTGGCGGTAACCAGGCATGAAAAAGAGGTACTCATACCTGTAAATGATGATATCATTAAATCTGTAGATCGGGATAAAGCTCAAATGATTGTGGACCTTCCTGAAGGGCTACTAGATATTTATGAAGACTGATGCGTATTGACATAATAACATGTTTGCCAAAACTCGTTGAAAGCCCTTTTTCAGATTCTATTTTAAAACGTGCCCAAAACAAAGGTTTGGTCGATGTAGTAATTCATGACCTTCGAAAATACTCTACAGATAAGCACTATAAGGTAGATGATTATGCTTATGGAGGAGGTGCCGGTATGGTTCTTATGATTGAGCCTCTGGTAAATTGCATTCGCGACTTACAAAGTAAACGCGATTATGACGACATCATTTATACTAGTCCGGATGGCTCAAATTTCACTCAATCGATGGCCAATGCGTTGGCCTTGAAAGATAATTTGATGATTATCTGCGGTCATTATAAAGGTATTGACGAGCGGGTAAGGACTCATTTTGTGACTCGCGAGATAAGTATTGGTGATTATGTACTTTCAGGAGGAGAGCTTGCGGCTGCGGTGATTTCGGATGCTGTTATCCGACTTATTCCTGGCGTATTATCAGATGAAACCTCCGCACTAACGGATTCTTTTCAGGATGGGTTGGTGGCACCTCCTGTATATACTAGGCCTGCTGAATTCGAAGGTCTTAAAGTTCCTGATATATTACTCTCCGGGCATGAAGCTAAGATTGAAAAGTGGCGCTTTG
>JBCCSU010000157.1:0-10991 GCA_039199635.1 Bacteroidota bacterium
CCATTTTAAAGTCAAATATCTCCTAATTGCGGACGCATAACTAACTCTTCAATTACCGTGCGATCAGACATTTGATAAGCATTCCAAATCACAGCGGCTACGTCTTCACTTTTCATAAATCGTTCTTCGGGCAGCTGTGCCCCGGCCCAGCTGGCAGTGAGGGTAGCACCTGGCAAAACCGCCGTCACCCGTACGTCATAAGGTTTCATCTCCTCTCTAAGTACTTTTGACATACCCAGCATGGCGTACTTTGATATACAGTAGGAACCTCCATTGACATAGGGCATGATAGAGGCTGTTGAACAAATATTAAAAATATGTCCCTGTTTAGCAGTTTTCATTGGCTCTACAAACGCCCTAGTAGTTCTGTAGGCACTGTATAAATTAGTTTCAATCATTTTCTCCAAGGCCCCCTCCTCTTCTTCGTGTACAGCTCCCGGGATAAAAACTCCTGCGTTATTAACAAGTACATCCAGCTTTGAAATTTCGGATCTAACCTCTCCGAAAAAACGTTCCAAATCTTCTTTTTTAGAAACATCCACCTGTGAAGTCATTACTTTTATTGAGTACTGGTCTCGGACTTGATCCTTTAAGCTTTTTAGATCCTTTTCGTTCCTAGAGCAGGTAGCTATGTTGAAGCCTTCAGAAGCAAATTTTTCTATAATCGCTCTGCCGATTCCTTTAGTACCCCCGGTTACTAATATCCATCTCGCCATGTTATCAAATTTAGAAGAAAATTAAACTAATGTAAGTGTCTTGGCAACTTACACAAAGGGAGATGAAAAAGGATGCCAAAGACCAAAACATATCGCTTATATTAGTAGCTGATGGAAGCCTTAGGTAAGTATTTTATATTTCTGGGAAAGCTCTTAGTCAACAGGGAGTCGTTTGGTACCTACGTGAAGCTGGTGATTGATGAGTGCATGGCCATCGGCATTAACTCTATATTTCTTGTATCTCTGGTTTCTTTTTTCATGGGGGCCGTTACCACCATTCAAACAGCCTATAACCTTATAAGCCCTTTAATTCCGGACTATGTAATATCTCTGGTCGTAAGAGATATGACCATTCTAGAATTAGCGCCAACTATTATCGGTGTCATTTACGCTGGAAAAGTAGGATCAAGCATGGCGAGCGGTTTAGGCACCATGCGCATAAGCGAGCAAATTGATGCTTTAGAAGTAATGGGGATCAATTCTACGAGCTATCTGGTCTTACCAAAAGTAATAGGGTCAGTATTGATGTATCCGCTTTTAGTAATTCTAGCCGGCCTATTGTCTATGATCGGCGGCTATTTGGCAGGTCATCTCACCGGAGTAATCACTCCTACCGAATACATTTATGGTATACGGTTTGAGTTCAATCCATACATGGTCACCTTCGCCATGATAAAATCTCTGGCCTTTGCCTTTCTAGTAGCCACTATCTCTTCATTCAAAGGCTACTACACCACAGGAGGCGCAGTGGAAGTAGGTAAAGCAAGCACATCAGCGGTGACACAGAGTGTGATTGCTATTTTAACCGCAGACTATTTATTGGCTCAATTACTTTTGAAATGATAACTATTGAGAACATACATAAATCATTTCAAGGGAAATCCATTTTAAACGGAATCAGTGGAGTATTTGAGCAGGGTAAACCGAACCTGATCATTGGAGCCAGCGGAACAGGAAAAAGTGTGCTTCTCAAGTGTATTGTTGGCCTTATTCCTCCGGATGAAGGTCATATCTACTATGATGATAAAGAATTCACCAATGCTTCAAGGGATTTAAAAACTGAGATCCGGAGGGAAATAGGAATGTTATTTCAAGGAGGGGCGCTTTTCGATTCCAAAACGGTAGAACAAAACGTCATGTTTCCACTGGATGTACTCACTAAAATGCCCGCAGGTGAAAAAATAGATCGGGTAAATTTCTGCCTGGAGAGGGTGGGTCTTAAAGGTCAAAATAATAAGATGCCATCTGAGATAAGTGGAGGTATGCAAAAAAGAGTAGGTATAGCACGGGCTATTGTCAATAGTTCGAGATTTCTCTTTTGTGACGAACCCAACAGTGGCCTTGATCCTCAAACCTCCATACTTATTGATGATCTTATCCTGGAAATAACAGAGGAATATAACATTACCACTTTGGTGGTTACTCATGATATGAACTCTGTACTCGGCATTGGCAGTAGGATTATGTTTTTATACAAAGGTGTGAAATGCTGGGAAGGCACCAAGGATGAGATCACCGATTCCGGAGTCAAAGAATTTGACGATTTTGTTTTTGCCAATAAAGTGATGCAACGCTTAAGATAATGCTGATTAAAAGAATTTTTGGAATAATCTATATCCTATTCGCTATATGGTTTGCTTATATCCGCAGGGACGTGATCACGGGAGCGCCAAGTCTTGATTTTGACTATATTTCGTCCATTGTTATTCCTATTGGCCTGATCGCTCTGGGAATCTTTAGAATCAGGAAATAAGCTAAAAAAGTGCACTCAGCTGCATTCTACCCACATGAATAATCTTAGCATCGGCCGATTGACGACCATCATATATTAAGTTTAACTGAAGTCCACCAGTGATCTTCTGTTGCCAATTTAGAGACCATATGTAGTTCGTTCCGGGCCGTAGTGCCTGCAAGAGTTCGTAACCCAGAGGTGAGTTTTCTTCTCCTTGAAAATCGATATCAGTTACCCTAAAAGAGGCATTTAGTGAGCTCTTAATCGCTTTATTGTACTTAAATTGGATTACCATTTCATGAAAAAGGGCCGATTCGTCACTTTCCGCAGAGAATATATTACGCTTATCCTGGTAATGATATTGAGCTGAAAGCCGTATTTTCAGATTAGGCTGCCAGGAAATTTCAGGATTTAAACTCGTTCCCTCTATTTTAAACTGCCGCCCGTTTAAAAAATCGGAATCTGATCTTTTTTCAGAAAGTGCTGATTTCATTCTTATGCTTAACTTCCTACTGAAATTATAGCGTAAATTTAATTTATACTCACTTTTCTCTCTCGATTCAAAGCCATTAGTGAGCAACTGTTTACCGCGCTGCCTGATAAAAACGCCTTCTATACCAAAGGTGGAACTGAGCCGGTTATAAAAAAATGTAGATCGTAAATTTCTTCTTTCTGTAAGCACCTGGTCTTCATCCAGCTTTGTTAAAAAGCCTGCCAGTCGTGTGCTCAAATCATCATCCGTAGTTTTTAAATCTGCGGTCCAGGATGTATTATTTGAAAATTTAGACAGAAATGATCTGATACCACCCTTCCTTCTCCAATTTTTGGGCATTTGGATGTTCACACGGTATACGAGTAAATTTTGAAAAGCGGTTACAAACTCCCGCCCTGGGGTAAAAATTTTCGCATAGTTGCGCTCATCAGGATTGATTGCCTCAAAGAACTCTGTTAAATCCTGAACACCATCTTCGTTTAGATCACGCCAGGTATGCGTACCCTGGCCGGCCGGCACCCTTATATAAACGAATTCTCTTCTTAGCTCCCGTCCATTCGATACCGCATAGCTCAGCTCAGATTTTATGTGCTTATCCAACCAGTGGCCTGACCAATCCAACCTACCCGAAACCGTTTCTTCCTCCTGACTTTCACCTTTGAGCTTTAACGTCCTGTAATTCATTACAGCCTTCAACCTATTATTTCCATAATCACGACTCAAACTAAACTGAGAGGTTTGTGATGAAGAGAAATGCTGCATCTCCCCCAGCAGTGGTCGTTGATCTTCGCGATAAGCGTATTCCAGATGGAACCTTACTTTTGCATCATTCAAGTTAGTCAGGTACCCTTTATGCTCGTCAAAAAACATGGCCGAAGAACGCACCGAATCACTCTCCGCACTTCTTACCACATTATGATCCGTACTAAATTTATATCCGGAAACAAGCCAAGGCAGTTTATAGGAAACATCCGTTGAAAGCTGTTGCCAAGATGAACGTAGCTTACTGGTAGCATTGGAAAGCTTAAAGGCTTTTGATCTCAGCTGGAAGCTTCCAATACTCTTTTCTAGCACTGCTCTGTGCTGTGTACCACTGATCTGATCTCCCCTTTCACGACTACTGAAATCATACCTGAGCTGATTATTGCTATCCTGAGTAGCCCGTACTCCTGCATTAAAAATATTATCGTTGAATAATCGCGTGTCGGATGTGGGATCAAAACTCCAATCGCGGTCATATTCAATGTACCGAAAGCGGTCAATGGGGTTAAAGTCTTTGTCGTCAAATTCAAAATCGACATAGGTATCTACTTTATAGGTGGGCAGAAAGTCAAGTACCCTATTTTTGCTATTTATTCCCACTTTAAAGGCATACCCATGATCATCATTTGAGTCTACTTCTGAGAATAAATTCCGGTCTTGAGTGGAAAACGCTGTTTCACTATATATATTTTCGTGTGCCGTCACTTGATAGTTTAGACCAATAATGGTCATTTGCCGTTTGTTGGGGACAGGCAATGGCGTTACAGGCTCAAACTCTCCCTGTGAAATACCATCAACCGGTGAAATCCATTCGAAAACTCTTCCATTGGCGGTGGATTGGATCTGGATATAATCACCATTTCCTATACCGACGTCTGAAAAAGCAACGGAAAAAAAGGCTATCTCAGGATCCGTCGAATATTCGAAAATAGTGGCCAAATTTCCATCAAGATCAATCGTGTCCTTTTTAGCATAAAGTACAGCTTCTTGAGAAAAGGCTACACTATCGGCTCCGGCGGTAACAGCACGGGTGAGGTCATCTCCTATTTGACTCAAAAGAAGTTGATCATCATTACTCAGGTCAAAGCTCAACGGCCTGTTTCTGTTATCCGATTCACTATAGGTATGCGCTTCTATTTGAAATTTACCAAAATCCTGCTGGTGGCTCACCGTAGCTATAGTTCTGCTAAAGTTCTGATCTGAGTATTCATAGTCGACACGGATCCTCGAAAATTCAGTGATTAACACACGATTAGTAAATGTGATTTCTCCGATATTATAATCAATGGTGTAATCCTTGTTAAAACCACGCTGTAGCCTTTCACCATCCAGAAAAACACGCTCAGAATTAGCTAATATGATTACAAACAGTTCGTTATTTGGACCTGGGATTCGGTAAGGGCCCAGAGAACCTTCTATAGGCTCTATACGAACGGAAGAGAACTGGCCTTTAGCTACAGAGATACCTGCGGAAGTCTGAACCTCACTTCCTGCCAACTTGTAATTTACAGTGGCCTGGGCGCCTTGCACGTTTTTGTAGAACTTCAGGAAATGTGATTCGGGACTTTTAAAAATAATGTCGCCGCCTTTAAGAGAAAATTGATCATTATAAAGTTCTATGAGTACGTTATCAAAGTCTTGCAATTGCTGCGTATTTCCTTCCGGTTGATAAGGTACATTTTGGTCAGTGATATTTGCTCTAATGTTGATATCCTCGGTAAGCTTTCCATCCAGATTTAGATTTAAGGTTGAATTCACGAAAACATCTTGATTATTTCCAAAGGAAATACCCCGACTTATGCTTCCACTTTTATTAAGCTCAGGGGTATTGAATAATTGATTTCTTTCCAACCCTCCTGAACCGCGTTTCACCGGATTTTTGAAAAGCGCCCCTGAATCATAGAGCGATAGATCTTTGTGAAAGTAGCGCTGATGAAACGCAATGGGAAAAACTCTGTAACAAACAGACACGGAATCATGGTCATCGTCCGTTGAAAATATGACTTTACCGGTAGACAGATCATAATCTACCCGTATACCTTTGGGCTCCACCACAATTGAAGCTTCGTCTACGGACAGACTGTCAAGCTCAATCGGTGAATTTAGTGTTTTTATCCATTTGCAACGATCATTTGAAAGCTGCCCAAAGGTATTTAAAGGTAACGCTAAAAATACAGCCAGTTTGAGCCACCGCATGTTAAGGCGCAACAGGTAACTCTATGAAAAAGGATGTGCCTTCGTCTAGTTCTGTTTCGAACCATATTTCTCCGCCCGCATGCTCAATACCATGTTTAGCAATAGCCAAACCAATACCCGAACCTCGCTCCTTAGTACTGAAGTTAGGAATAAATACTTTGGCCCGCACTTCATCACGAATACCCGTACCATTATCGGCAATTTCCAAACGCACTTTATGGAGACCTCTACTGACCATAGATACCTTAACACAGGGTTCCGTATCCGTGGCTGACTGAATTGCATTTAAAATTATATTATTTATAATTCGCCCCATTAATTGCTCATCTCCGATGGTATATACCGGTTCAGCATCTATTTGTAAGTCTATTTGGATGGCTTTATTCGCTTTATGTAAACTGACGGCATTTTTAATAATATGTGTGAGCTCATATCTTTCCTGCTCCGGTATCGGCATCTTCGCAAAAGTGCTAAACGATGAGGCGATATCGTTAAGCGTCTCTATTTGCTGAAGTAGGGTATTCATCGGTCTTTTTAGCTCGCCCTTTTTATCCTCCTCGGTAATTTTTCTATTCATATGTTGAAGCGTGAGCTTCATAGGTGTCAGCGGATTTTTAATTTCATGTGCTACTTGCTGTGCTATTTCACGCCAAGCGGATTCCTTTTCACTTTTGGCCAGGGCACGCTTACTTTGTTCAAGATTTTCGAGCATCTTATTATACTCCCCCACCATAAGCCCGATCTCATCATTAGTTTCCCAATTTAAAGGCTCATTAGTTTCGGTAAGTGTGGTTTTTTTAAGCTTTTGAGTAATAAAGCGTAAGGGAAAAGTGAGCCAGTTAGACGCTAAATAAGAAAGGATTAGAAATATGATAAAAACTACTGTAAATACATTGATCACATTAGTAAGTACCGTAATCTGGCTTTGCTCCAGGTTGAATTCAGATTTGAAGTAAGGTATGCTTACTATACCAATCAACTCCCTGCGTTGAAATGACTTCACCGCAAAAAATGTGGTATTGTAAATAAGGCCACCCACTGATTCCTGTAGAATATAGGAGTTCTTTCCGCGTTCTTTAATTTGATGGAAAGCAACGGGATTGATATACTCACTCAATAGATCATTCTCAAAAATTTGAGGTTGGCTCGATGCAATCAGTTTTCCGCTAGTATTGAATAAGTTGACATCGGCTCCGGAATATTTGGAGACTTCTGTTAGTTTGGAGCGGAGTTCTTCTTGGTTTATACTGACTCTAGTTACATAATTATTAAGTTCATCACTCACATTATTACTAATGCTTTCCGCTTTTTTAAAATATTCCTGGTTCACTTCCTTCTCGAAAGATGAGTTGATTAAACTAAGCGTAGTAACACTCACCGCAATTAAAGGCATGAAGAAGGCTAAATTCAAATAGAGCTGAATTTTAGCGGAATAGTTTAGGTTCTCCGTTTGCAGTGCGAAGTAGATTGAATAAATGCCTAAGGCTATCAAAATGATAAATACCTGCAGTAGAAAAAGGAAGGAAAAATTTGAAAAAACATCTGTAATGGGATGATCTTCAGAGCTGATCACTACCACTCGTGAATCAGCATCTCTAACCGCCGTGTGCCAATACTCCTCGTAATGAATGGCCGTTTCAAAAAGTTTATTTTCATTAAATAGAGCGCTTGAAAAATCGAGTTGGTAGTTAAAATCTCCCGAACTGTATTGAATTTTATTGCCTTGAAAAATTGCGTAACTATAATTATTATTCTGAAAAGGCATCAGCAAACGATGATCTACCAGTAACTCGGGATAGACGCTTTCCGGTATTATTCTTTTTAGATTAAGATCAATAATAACATAGCCAACTACCAACCCACGCTTTCGAATTTCTATCAGGTTTAAGTATCTCTTTGAACCTTGCGCACTAGGGCTATTGATGAAATAAATACCGGGGTAATTGGTTTCATACTTATCTAGTTTTTGAACGTAATCAGGAGTTAATACATTACCGGAACTTTTAAAAGGCTGTTTAGAAGAATTAAAAAGATAGATCTCGATACTGTATTTATCCAAATAGTTACTTAAGTGTTCTTGTCTGATTTTTGCTTCCACGATATCCTTACCCAGGAAAGGGCTAGACATCGTGCTTTGTATGAATCTATCATCTTTAATTTTCTTATTTGCCTCGCCCAATAAAAATTCTGCTAGATTGTCATTTTGAATCAATAGTTGGTTTGCAAACCGCTTTTTCTTTTTATAGCTAGCCTCTTTTTCAAAATTGTAGATAGAAAAAGACCCTAGAAAAGCCCCGCCCATCATAAAAATGAAAAAGTAGAGAAAGGTTCTGTATCTGAGTTTATTAACTGATTTATAGAGACCCGTAAACTCTACAAGTAGTAAAATACCTGCTGCTGTAACTAAGGATAAGAGAAAATCTTGCTCCAACAATAGGTTAGCGAGGGAAAATAGCAACGCTGAGATAACAACAGAAATCAAAAATCCAGATCTTGTCAGGGAAAAAGATCTGACTACCATAAAGAGCACATGGAAAATAAAGAAAATGGTAGCTATAAAAAGCAGTACTATAGCGTAACCTGCTACTCTACCCAAGTCGAAAGTTAAGCTTTCATTTATATCAAAAGTAAGCTGAGAATTGTGGTAGAGCGTCTGAAAGATCAAAAAGAGAAAATGAACGATCAAAAACCCAAGGCCGACTAATAATACAGGGATTAACCATTTCCAGACTCCATGTTCTCCTTTTTTTACAAAGGTAGATACGATCAGTTGCTGGTGGTAAAAAAGAAAAAATGCCGAGAGACAAAAAAAGCTCATATTTATGAGCAAGTCGCCAAGAGAAGGATTAAAATCAGAAGAGGCGAAATAACTTGACTTAAAAAGCACGCTGTCAGAAAAGATATGCGGGAAGTTAAGCCCTAGCATAATCCACCTAAATAGTAGCAGACCTATTATCAGCAGGGCCAGTCCTTTATAAACACCAACGGAACAGGCAACTTTTCTGGCCGTTCTATATAGCACTACCACAAGCAAAAAGAGGCTTAAAAAAATAAGCCAAATTCCCGCAGAAGACGTCTTGACCGGTATGTTATACTCACTTTCTATTTCAACCTTGAAAGGACAATTCTCAGCTCCCAAGCATATCAATTCCCCTTTAAGAGAAGAAGTCTGCGTAAGACGCACATTCTGAATTGGAAATATTCTAGGGTTATACCCTGATTGGATGTAGTCATTTTCGATCTTATAACCCGTGTAGAGTGGCAGTAAGGCATAAATTTCCAATGCCTTATCCTCGATTTCCCAGCGCCTTACTAAAAATGATTTACGTAAATCTTGAATAAACTTGTACCTGTAATCACCACGCAGCTTACGATACTCAGGAACATACCTGTAATCCGACCAATAGGCAATTCGCCCCGCTCGATATACGAAAAATGGATAGGGATTAACTCCATTTAAATCTTGAAATGTGAAATCCGAGTTGTTTTCTAAGCTCTCCAGAACCGGAACGATTTCACGTTGAATATTCGATATCTCTCTTTTCAGATTATATTCGATATCGTCCTTTTCCTGAACCAGTTGATTTACGGAACCTACATATAAAATAGATATACCGCCTAACCCAATAGCTACAGAAATAAGGAATAACTTAATATCAAGACGAGTAAATCTCAAAATGTAAAGAGTGAAAACCAGTTAAATATAACTGATTTGCGCTAATTACTTTTTGACGGATCAAAATCTATACCACCAAAAAGATGTAGGAATAATATTCTTGAATACCTAAAGCTGAAGGGTAAAAAAACAATGACGGCTATCACAATGCTAATAAAGTATACATGTAATTCGAAATCTCCGATTATGGATAGCCCTAACCCTACAGCAACAAACAGCGCTACGGAAAAAGCATAGCTAATGTACATTGCCCCGAAGAAAAACCCCGGTTCCCTTTCAAATCGTAAACCGCAGGACGGGCAATTTTCATTCATTTTTTGAAATCCAGCGAGATCATAAGTGCTGGTTACGAACATATTGCCAGAACGGCAACGAGGGCACTTACCATGCAATATTGCGCTTCCTTTCGATTTGTTTGGCATTTGCTTTACTGTGTCTATACCATAAATAACCTACCACACCTATCGCTAAATAAGGCATGACAAAAAGGTACAAAATACCAAAATTCAAACTAGCACCTATCCCCACATCTCCGTTACTTACATTATTTTCAATCGTAGCCCGGCACATAGCACATTGCGAAAAACTTGCTACACATGAAAACAAAACCAAAGCAAAAGTTATAAATATCTTCTTCATCGCTATCCTTTCTGTAACGCAAATATAACAGCTAACTCTTAGAAAAGATTAGTAATATGGACTAATCATAATGTAAACAATCACCCCGGTAACTGCTACATATAACCAAATGGGGAAAGTAATACGTGCTAACTTTTTATGCTTATCAAATCTTTGCGCCAAGGCTCTTACAAAAGTAAAAAGCACAAGCGGAATAATGATTATGGATAATACAATGTGCGTTATAAGTATAAAAAAGTAAACGTATCTGATCCAACCTTCTCCACCAAATGATGTAGAGGTGGAAGTCATATGATAAGCCACGTACATCACCAAAAATAAAGCGGATAAGGCGATACAGGTTTTCATTAAATTCTCATGAACCTTTCTTTGTCTTTTTTTAATAGCCACCACGGCTAACACTAGTAATACCGCCGTTAAACCATTTACACTCGCATAAATTGGGGGTAAAAAAGAGAAATCATATCCCTCTATTTTTATGCCGAATAAGGCTGCTACAGCTAAAGGAATAATTACCGATAAAACAATAATCAGTTTATTGTACCTTACGTCTAACGCCTCACTCATTTTCTAACAAAATCTTCGTTTCTACAATGAGCCTATCCAACTCTTCCAAATCAGTATTATAGTAACCTCGTATTCTCCCTTTAGCATCGTGCAAGATAAATTGATTTACTGTATCAGTAACAAAGCCACAGTTCATAAGTTTTTTGAAAGCAGTACTATCTAAACTGTCACTATTACCATATGCTGTAAATGAAAAATCATCTTTAAATA
>JBCCSU010000158.1:0-10963 GCA_039199635.1 Bacteroidota bacterium
ATTGGAACTGGTAAAAGGGAGATCCTACAAGCCCTAAAAAACGATTTTAAAGGTTTTGAAGATTCTATTCAGTATTCTACCGCCCTAACCGTAGAAGGTATAGAAGCAATAATTACCCGGAACGTAAAGGACTTCAGAAACTCACAAATTTCGGTAATGACTCCTTTGAACTATTTAAAAATGCATCAAAATTAGTATCCATCTTATCTAATTAGATGACAGATTTTTCCCATAACTACCTCGAAAGTATCCAAAAGCAGTTTGAGTATTATAAACTACTCGGCGACCGCACCTTTGAGCAACTAGAAAAAGAACAACTCTTTTGGCAATACAATGAAGCCAGCAACTCAATCGCCATTATCGTCAATCACATTTCAGGCAATATGAAATCACGCTGGACTGATTTCCTAACCAGTGACGGTGAAAAGAGTGGCGCAACCGGGACCAGGAATTTGAAGATGTTATCAGGGCAAAAACTCAGCTCGTTAAACGATGGGAAGAAGGCTGGGCCTGTTTGTTCCAGGCACTCGACTCCATCCATGCAGAAAACTTTGATACTATTGTTTATATCCGCAATCAGGGTCATACCATTGTGGAAGCCATTAACCGCCAGTTGGCGCATTATGCTTACCATGTTGGACAGATCGTGTTTCTGGGTAAAATGCTTAAAGACGATGATTGGGAGAGTTTATCCATACCTAAAGGAAAGTCAGGCGAGTTCAATAAGGATAAGTTTTCCAAAGAAAAGCAAAGAAGTCATTTTACAGATGAGTTTTTAGATAATTCTCAATCTAAGGCATGAACTTTGTTTATGCTTATCGCATAAACTAATACACTTGAAAGCGTTTATCTTCATATTTCTTTGTTTACTTCCTTCCCTTGGCTTGGCTCAATTTGGTCAGAATAAAGCAAATGTCGTTGCTAAAGATGGTCTTAATATTAGGGAAGAGCCTAATATATCTTCTAGAGTCGTATACAAAGCACCTTTCCTATCTGAGGTTAAGATAATGGAAATGAACGATACAAAACTTGATACGCTTGAGACTTTCACTAGGTATACGAATGGAAGGGATTACGTAGATTATGTTCTCGGTGGATGGATAAAAATAGAAGTCGAAAAGTATATAGGTTATGCTTTCAGTGCCTACCTGATTCCATTAAGTGGTGATTACTTCAAAACGGAAGATTTGAATAATGAATATGGGCTTAGCTTCGTAGGATCTAACTGTGTCGATAATGTCCATAGAAATAAAAAAATCAAATGGATGGGCATGTATAAAATCAGTGGGGGGTATTCTTTAGCAGAAGTTGATTTAAACTATTTCAACGATTTTCAAGAATTGACTGGATTCGCCATTAGCACTACTCAGAACAAGAATTTAATTCTTGTGATTGGCCATGAAGAAGGCCGTTTTCAACCTGGGGAGCTTAATGGAGATTATTTTGGTTGGTCGTCAGGCAAAATAGTAGCAGAGGGAGGTTCAAAGAATGTGGCAACAAGTATTTCTTTTTTAGAGGCTAACAAAAAAGAAAGCAGCTGGAACCTAACCATACATGAAAGAAGAGGAAAACAAACTTTGAGTAAGGGTTTCCCGAATAGAATTCTTTGGCGGGGAGACCTAGATCGAGATGAAAAAAATGATTACATAATAGTATTTGGCGATCAAGTCTTAACAGCAGTTTTGTACCTAAGTTCGAAAGCGGAAAATGGCAAACTCGTTAAGGCCGTAGCAGAGTACTACTTTGGCTATTGCTGTTAGTTATAAAACCACATAGTAAAAATCTTTCTGCAAAAACTCTACACTCTCAAGGCTCTTCATTTCACCAAGATGATAAATCGAGGACTTGTTTCAGTACTACTTTGAAAAAAACTAAGTTTAAGCATGCGCAAGATCATCCCCTACAAAACCACTAAAAATGCTTTTGCTGTCCTGGATAACGGCGGCCGCTTTTACAATTGGTCATCCAAAGCTAATGACGGCAATATCTCCTCTGCTGAATTAGGAAAAGCGGTAGGCGCTTTCTCCAGCCAGCAAGTGAAGATGCTCTACTTGGAAATGGCAATCTCAGGCCTGACGGAAGAAGGCAAGCAGCAGATCAAACAAAGCTTGACCAATAACCTAAAGACAGACCTGGCTAAATACCCGGTTAAGCAACTCATCCCGTCTGAGGCTAAAAGCAAAGCTCAAATAGGAGAAAGTACCATCATTACCGGCATCCCTAGATTAATTGATGCCAAGACCAAGTTCACAGGTTTTATAATGATCCCGGTAATCACAAACAATGTTACCACCTTTATTATGGTACCTATTTTTGAGAAATACGATGTCTATGCATTGCGTGACTCAGCGTCTTCTAAAGAGGTGTTGATTGCTCACAGTAAAAGAGCTAAAAAACTCCCGGAACAAATGCTTAAATGCGGAGGAATCTTAAAAGAGTTAAAAGCCGAGGACAACAAGAATTCGCAGTCTGACATGTTTCTTGAGACGCTTTATTATACAGAGATTATTTCGTAGTCGCGTCATGGTATGCCTAGAGAGGCATCTAATTACCTATTCACAAACACGCACCCCTCCTTTCTGGAAATCCTTCAAAATAGTTCAACTTGGATGAATGAAATGTCGTATCTAACCTATGATCAAACACCTGGTTCCCTGGCTTGTTCTACTTGCTCTAATTTCTGCCTGCTCGACAGAAGAAATAATTCCCGAACGGTTTTATCCACGTAATGATCACGAAGCCTACTGGTATTCGTTGA
Organism: Bacteroidota bacterium; assembly: GCA_039199635.1. Classification (GTDB taxonomy): domain Bacteria; phylum Bacteroidota; class Bacteroidia; order Cytophagales; family Cyclobacteriaceae; genus Fulvivirga. Next base: position 2,759 of record JBCCSU010000158.1, read on the forward strand.
AGCAGGCCAATCTTTTGACCACTGCCTTAGGCAAAGAATGGCTGGCAGCTAAAGAACGGCCTTTTGAAGAGGAAATTGAAGTGCAACTCCCTTACCAGGAAGGTTTTGTGATCTCAGACCTTAAGCCTGATGCCCATGGCTATCGGTTTAAGGCCAAACGAGGTCAAAAAATTCTGGTTGATATTGGTTTGATCTCAAGGGATACGACCAAGCTGTTTGTCGATCTTTTCCGAGTGGAAAGCGACTCGCTGGGCCAGTACAAACAAGTAGCTTCGGCCGACAGTACCTTGCAATTGGGATTTGAACCGCGCAGAAATGCCGAATACATTCTACGCTTACAGCCAGAATTGCTACGAGGAGGTCAATTCACAATCACGATTGAAACTGTACCTACATTAGAATTTCCGGTAGTTGGCAAGAATAAAGCGGCCATTCTAAGTGTTTTTGGTGACCCCAGGGACGGTGGAAAACGTGTGCATCATGGGGTCGACATTTTTGCAAAACGACATACACCGATCATAGCGCCGGTAGAAGCTCGAGTACGTTTTGTAGGTACCCGCGGCATTGGCGGCGAAGTGATCTGGCTGCGTGACAGTAAACGAGGAAGCAGCCTCTATTTTGCCCATTTACAAGATTTTAAAGTGAAACGAGGCGATAAAGTACAACCCGGAGATACGATTGGAACAGTAGGTAACTCCGGTAATGCCAGAACCACCCCTCCGCACTTACATTTTGGCATTTACAAAAACGGTCCAGTTGATCCTTACCCTTTTATTGTACCGGACTATGAGCGTCCTAATCCATTTTCCCCGGATACCACTTTACTAGGCAAGACACTAACGCTTACTTCTGCAAAGTTTTTAAAAGCCGCCATGAGCAAAAGTGCCGTTTCACGAGACACTTTGAAAGTGGAAGACGAGGTCCAAATTGTAGCGGTAAACCATGATTATGTGCGTGTAGAAAAATCAGATGGTACGTTTGGTTTTCTGGCAAAAGACAAGGTTTTAAAGTAGTCGTCAGACCACTTGTAGTGGTCAGACGACTTTCACCCAGATTTATTTCACCGGATACCTAAGTATTGTTCTGAGTTTGGAAGGTTCGGTTCTTCGTGGATCGGAAAGGTAGATCTCATGGTGATATCCATTGATCTCCAATCCCTGCTCTGCCACAAATGCAAAGAGCTTCTCTAAGGTTGGTGCTTCCTCTTCATAATTACCTATATGGAGTATTTGCACGCTTTTGCCCTCATTCAGCTTTTTAAACTCTACCTCGCTGATCTTGGGAGAGCCTTTTTTGGCAATCGCGGTTTGGATAGCAGACTCTACCGTCTTCTTATCTACAAAATCCGGCATAGGAATGACGATATTCCAGTGCCACTCATCTCTGGGTGTTTGGTTGAACGGAAGTTCTCCTTCTACCCACCATTGGCCTTCCATTTTGGGTACTACGAGGTCTTTACCCTCTTCTTTATAAGTAAATTTTACACCATAGGCCACGGCATAGAGCGCCTCGATGGCATTCAGAAAAACCTCTGCTTCCGGCGATGAAACACCCGATATGGACAGGTAATTGTATGGTGTTACGTCAACTAGTTGAGGTTCCGCTTTAGCTAAGTAATAATTTTTGTCGGTTTTGATAAGGTCTAGTTTGCTCATGTTTTCTGTATTAAATAGTTCAAAATGGTCCATAATTTTTATCTCTTCGAAGGCAGCCATAAATGGCGCGAATTCTTTCATAGTTTCAAGCTTCCTGGCAGCTTCCAGTGCCTCTTCTAGTGAATTCCACTTCACCAGGTCCATGAATACAAGGTCGTTTTCTGAAGAACGAAAAGTCTGATGTTCTATAAGCCCGGAAAACCTGAGAAAATGTTGGCGAGCTACTTCTAATACTTCATCGTAGGTATCAGTATATTCTGATTTGATCTTGTAAACTACCAGCTCATAAACAGCGGTTTCCTTGGCAATTGTCATTGAGGTCATAGTCGTTAGAATTAAAGTGAATAATAATTTCATATCAGTTTTAATGGTTTCTGATAGCAATTAACGAGGGGCTAGTGACAGCCCTATGTCAACAGTGATTCACATTTTTAACTTTTTTCTGATAAGTTAGAGAAAGCACCTTTCTGTCCATTAGAAGTAGATTTTCTCAAGGTGTCGAGAATGGCCTGTAAGACACAGACCAAGGATAAAGCCAACACAATCACATTTATGTAAAAAATCGACTAAGTTTAGTCCTTATGATCGATCTAAGAAGTGACACATTAACGAAACCCACCCGAGGTATGCTAGAGGCTATGATGTCAGCAGAGGTGGGTGATGATGTTTTTGGAGAAGACCCTTCTGTAAATGCATTGGAGGAGAAGTGTGCTAAGTTATTTGGCACGCAAGCCGCTGTCTATTGTCCTTCAGGTACCATGACCAATCAAATCGGGATCCAGGTTTTATCCAATCCTTATGAAGAAGTTATTTGTTACGAAGGTGCACACATTTATAAGTATGAGGGGGGTGGGGTAGCAGGCAACAGTGGTCTTTCGTTTAAGTTATTAAAAGGCGACCGCGGTCGATTGACCTTGACTGAGATCAAGAATTCAATCAATCCAGATGATATTCACTTTCCAAAAAGCACCATCATTGAGTTGGAGAATACCGTTAACAAAGGGGGTGGCTGCTTTTACAGTCTGGAGGATATAAAGCCAATCAGCGCGTTCGGACGTAAGAACGGCCTTAAATTACATCTAGATGGTGCGCGTCTTTTTAATGCTTTGGTGGAAACTGGTGATGATCCCAGAGGCTATGGTCAATGTTTTGATACTATTTCGGTCTGCCTGTCCAAAGGTCTTGGTGCCCCGGTTGGATCAGTGCTATTAGGTTCTGAAACCTTAATTAAGCAAGCAAGACGAGTCCGAAAACATTTTGGAGGCGGTATGCGACAAGCGGGTTATTTAGCTGCGGCTTGTATCTATGCGCTGGATCATCATGTGAACCGGCTGAAAGAAGATCATATACGTGCTAAAGCCTTAGGTGATGCCTTAGAGTCTTTATCCTTTGTTGACTCGGTGTTACCCGTTGATACTAATATTGTGATCTTTAGATTGGCGGGCAATCGCACTTCCAATCTATTTATAAAGCCACTGGAAGAGGCCGGGATCAAAGCCGTACCTTTCGGCCCGAAGGAAATTCGATTTGTTACTCACCTGGATTTTGATGATGATATGCTAGAAGAAACCATTTCCATCCTGAAACGGCTGAATTGAATTAATTTCTTCTTTCCTGCTTGCCCTGCTCGTAGCACACCGCACACAGGGAGCTATTTATAGTGAGGAAGATTCCTGACTTCCGCTTTGCTCCATCAGGAATGACGGTCAGTAATTCAGCCCCTCTTCTGAGTGATATAATACACCACTGCCGTAATCACATTGAAGAAGATGGCGCAGATCGTCCAGATAAGTTTTTCAGTATCTGAAAAGCGGTGATTATTTACCCAAACATCATACACTACCCAAATAGCGGCCGCAAGGCCAAGAAGATATAAGAAGTTACCCATATTTTTTAATTTAAAATTGAAGGTTTTTCATCAAAACTAAATCATGTAAGCTCCGTTTTCTGAAAAGCAGTTCATGATTAGAATCCTCTTACTTTTCTTAATGATTAACCTGAGTATGGTCAATGCCTACGGCCAACAGCGGTCTGTTATAAAAGGTATAGTCATGGATTCTGCTACTTTCGAGCGGCTACCTTACGCTAGTGTAGTTATTAAAAACACTTCTCAGGGTACAGCAGCTAATGTAAAAGGTAGCTTTTCGCTTAATGTAGCACTCTTTGATACATTGGTTTTTTCTATGGTAGGGTATAACAGCTTCGAGCTACCTGTTTACAACTATGAACCCTTGTTGATCGCACTGTCCCAGCTTCCTCAGCTACTCGATAATGTTACTATAAGAGAGAGCACTATAGCACAATACTATGAAAGCTTGTTTCGTGACGAGCTCATCGATATTACGAGATCATCCAAAAAAGCTCCTTTTTACCTATCTAGGTCCAAAAAGGATCAGAAGTATGCACAACGGTTTTTGAAAGAAAACCAACGATCAAAAGTATATACCGAGCTTATCGTCACAGATTCAACATTACGAAAATCCTTCATGTTAGAATACAAGCTCAATGAAGATCAGTATTATACTATTCTCAGGAAGTTTAATGAAGAGAACTATCACTTTATGTACTCCTTGACCACCCTCGAGCTATTAAGCCTTTTAAATAGCCATTTTGAAAAGATCGCGGCTAAATAGATCATTTTCTGCTTACCATAAAAACACCAATCATAATTACCAGGGCATACAAAACCGTTATTAATTCTAATTTATCACCACGAAAAGCTACAGCAACTACGGTAGCGATCAAAGGTTGTAGGTAGATATAGATTCCTACAACAGAGGCATTGACGTATTGAAGCGCCCAAATATTCAGCAGATATACTAAAAATGTAGCACCTACCACTGCATAGGCAACGCTTAACCAGGCTTCCACAGGTATAGAAGGCCATTCAACAGCCGCTAATTCTGCTGTGCCAAAGGGTACGCACATGAGCATACCGAATAAAAATACCCATTTAATGACTGTAGTGGGTTTATACTTTATCATTAAAGGTTTAACCAGAACAAGATAAACAGCATACGTACTGCCGTTGAGCAAAACAAGAATATCTCCCAGGAAAGTATTTTGAGTTAATGAAATGCCATCCTTAGTGATCAGCAGATAGGCACCTATGGCACCCACCATAACTCCGACTATCTTTTTTAAATTCATCTTTTCCTGTTTCATGAAAAAGGCGGTCAACAATACCACAATGGGTGTTAAAGTCATGATCACTGAAGCGTTGATAGGATTAGTCATACTTAGACCCTTAAAGAAAAAAAGCATGTTAGCCGCAGCGCCAAAGAAGGCACACTTGACAAACAGCCAAAAATCAGCTTTATCGATCTTTTCGGAGGGATTAAGCACATCCAATAACCAAAACAAGGCGGTAGCAACTATCAGCCTAAGCAAAATGAACCCAAAGGGAGAGATGTATTCCGGCAGTGCAATCTTTGCTATGGAATAATTGGCCCCGTAAAGTAGGGCTACCAAAAATAGAGCTCCATGAACGGTAAATTTACTTGGCACAATCAAAGGTGAAGAAAGTAACTGATACTGCAAATTGGTCTATACTATTCGCTGAAAGTAATCACTCAAAAAAGTATCTTAGTATAAGATATGTTTGACCTGAATCTACCCCTTCCGGAACGTTTAAGACCCTCGTCATTGGAGCAGCTCATTGGTCAGGAGCACCTGGTTGGTGAGCAGGGTATTTTGAGAAAAACTATCCGCTCAGGGATCATCCCGTCCATGATCCTTTGGGGACCCCCGGGGGTAGGCAAGACCACAATTGCCAATATTATAGCCAACGAAATCAAGTCACCCTTTTACACCCTTAGCGCAGTAAGTGCCGGGGTTAAAGATGTTCGCGAAGTTATTGACAGAGCCAAACGCCAGTCAAAAGTCATTCTCTTCATAGACGAGATCCACCGTTTTAATAAATCCCAACAGGATGCGCTACTCGGAGCCGTAGAAAAAGGAGTGATCACGTTGATAGGTGCTACTACGGAGAATCCTTCTTTTGAAGTAAACTCCGCCTTATTGAGTAGATGTCAAGTGTACACTTTAAAATCATTGACGGAAGACGATTTAATGAAGCTGATCAAGCAGGCCTTGGACACGGATGAAAAGCTAAAAAAGAAAGAAGTTGAGATCCAGGAGAAGAAAGCACTCTTTCAGATCTCAGGAGGTGATGCTCGTAAGCTACTGAACTTATTGGAGTTAGTCATTGACTCAGTAGACTCCGATGCAGTAACGATTACCGATCAAATAGTAAAAGAAATTGCTCAGCAACGTGTGTCTATCTATGATAAAAGCGGTGAGCAGCATTACGACATAATTTCTGCGTTCATTAAGTCACTCAGGGGAAGTGACCCTAATGCTGCTGTTTATTATTTGGCTCGAATGATCGAGGGTGGCGAAGATGTGAAATTTATTGCCCGCAGAATGTTGATCCTGGCTTCAGAAGATATTGGTAATGCCAATCCAACCGCGTTGGTCATGGCAACTAATACGTTCCAGGCCGTGACAGTCATTGGCTATCCGGAAGCGAGAATTATCTTATCGCAATGCGCTACTTATCTGGCTTGTTCCCCGAAAAGTAATGCCAGCTATCTGGCTATCAACAAAGCTCAAAGGGTTGTACAGGAGACCGGAGACTTACAAGTACCTATGGCATTGAGGAATTCACCCACCAGACTAATGAAAGACTCAGGCTACGGAAAAGGTTACCAATACGCCCATGATCACGCCAATAACTTTGCGCACATGGAATTCCTACCGGAAGAAATCAAGGAAACGAAGTTGTACGATCCCGGAAGCAACGCTCGCGAGGAAGAGATGCGAAAACGACTCAGGGCTTTATGGAAAGAAAAGTATAATTATTAAGATAAATTAAAACAAAAAAAGCCGTTGATTTAACGGCTTTTCGCGTACAGCTTGGCCTTCGAATCTTATAATTGGTAAATGAATTTGATTGAATTTCTAGGGATAGATCTGCCTTCTTTAGTCAAAACAAGATCTTTTCTTAGTCCAACGATAGTATCAATAAAAGTTTCATAACCCTGATTTATGACTTGAACTATCTTTACTTTTTGTTGATAGAAATTTCCTAGAATCAATGCTCTCCTCAGTTTGATCTCGCGCTTACTTAGTGATTGTTGGTCTTCCATAGCTTCTTCTCGTTTTATTTCGTACAACCGAAGAACGACACTAAAGTTTGTTTATTACAGTTAACTTCGATGACTTGCGATATTTAACGATTAAAAGAGGTTAAGGCGCTTCGAAGCCGAATATCGCTAGAGAACGTACACCTTAAATGACAGTATTGCCCATGCAAATTATTCATTTACAACAAGTCCTGCGAAAATTAGAGCCTCGAAAAGGAGGATACCTTTATCTAAAGGTAGATAAAAAAGAAGTTGATAAAATGCCAAAAAAGCGAGCTACCAGATTGGTAATAACCATAAACAGCAGCTTATCCTATTCTTGTGGTCTGAATCATTTGGGAGACGGCAACTTTTTTATAATAGTAGCTAGTAAGTATGTTAAGAAGTTAGGCGTACATGAAGGCGAAAAACTATCTTTTCAACTAAGTGAAGATCCCAATCCACTGGGCGTACCCATGCCTGAGGTTTTGGAGGTCTTATTAACGCAAGACGAGGAACTCAACACCAAATTTGAAAAGCTTACTGACGGAAAAAAGCGAAGCTTAATTTATTATATGACCAGTGTCAAGGATATTGACAAGCAGGTTCAAAAGGCCATTAGTTTTCTTAATGGCGAAGTCAATATGAAGAAGAAATCTACTTAGGCACACTAATATGATTCCCCAAAAACAATGCATTCAGAAATAGGCGATTTGTACCGTACCAGCTTCCTCGAAAGTTAGGATTATCGGCAAACATTACTATCCTACCACTACCCAGGGCGCTGACAATGAGTGAGGCAGAGGGTTTGAGAAAGGTGTTCAAATTCTTTGGGGTAATAAATCCATCAATATGCGGTTCCTCGGTGTATTTCACCACTGTACCATAAGGGCTTTCGCTTGGTTTCAGCCAAACTTCGCTGTTCCGATAAAGCGGTATTAGATTTCTGGAATATCCGAAACCTAAAGGATGTGTTAGGTCCAGATCTCCCTGAAATAGGGCACCCCCTACCCTAGATTTTCCCAGATTCTCAGGAGCAGTAACGTAGGGCAATCTTTTCACCTTTTCTTTAGCCTTTGTTTCTTTCTCATCCTTTGGTTTCCTTATCAATTCTTCTTTCGCTAGTTTCTTTTCAATCGCCCATTTCGATGCTTCCCGGATGGTGATCAGCGTATTGCCGGCTTTTACCCAGTCGCTGATCTTTTCCATTTTAGAGGAATCCAGTTCGGCGTACCTCCCTGAGATCATAACCATAGTATTGTAGTTGTTTAGATCAACACGGTTGAACTGATCCAGTCTTGCCTTGGTAACAGGCATATTCATACGTGTATCCAATAAATGCCATACCTCCCCTGCTTCATAAGAAGAAGTAGATCCACCAATCCACATCAACGCTTTAGGTTTTTGAATATTCCTAAAATATC
>JBCCSU010000159.1:0-10916 GCA_039199635.1 Bacteroidota bacterium
TTAAAACCTGATAGATACAAGGCAGGGTAGCTACCAGAAATAATCCCAACGATGATCACGATAAATAAACCAAGGCCTGCTATTTGAATCCCTGATAGTTGCCATAAATCGAAATATGTTCCAAGTAAGCCGGAAAATGAATTTTGGAAAGTGGACACGAGTTCCAGCGCTATTAGAAAAGAGACACCTGCTATAAGAGTGGACTCCAGCATGAACTGATGTACTAAAGCCAGTCTACTGGCACCTACCACTTTGCGCACTCCTATTTCTTTAACCCTTCGGCTAACTTGCGCCATGGAAAGGTTAATGAAATTGATGCAGGCGAGCGATAAAACAATGACAGCTATGCTAAAAAAAACATACACATTAATAGGGTTTCCTTTTGTAGAAAGTGGAGAGAGGACATCAGTATATAAATGAATGCTTAATAGGTGTTCTAAAGATGCTTCATATCTGACCTTATCTGGTAGTAGAGTATTAATCTTTCGATCTAATAGGTCCGGGAACTTATTTTCGAGATGTTCTTCGTGTGCGTTTTCATTGAGCAGTAAATAGGAAAAGTAGTTCCATCCACCGTTCCAACCCAAATAAACGTGCTTATTTAGCAAACTTGAAAAAGAAATGAGCGCGGAAAACTGTAAATGGGAATCTGCCGGTACGTCTTCTAACACTCCGGTTACGGTTAATTGATCCTCGTTGTTATAAACAACTGATTTACCTAGAGCATCTTGATCACCAAAAATCTTTTTTGCCAGTGAATGAGTTAGCACAATACTATTAGAAGCTGAAAGTGCCTTGGAAGGATTACCCTGCAATAATTTGAAGGAAAAGATATCAAATAGAGAAGAGTCGGTATAAGTAATGTTATCCTCTTTAAAGGTCTCACCATTAAAGCTCAAATAACCTGACGATGGATAAGAGAATCTAACAAAATTCTCAACTTCAGGGTATTCATTTGCTATATCTGGCGCAACTGCCGCCGTTATAGCCGCATACTTATCTTCACCATGTTCACTGATATCAGTAATGTTAATTCGATATATACGTTCAGCTTTTTTATGAAATTGATCATATCCGAATTCGTGCTTCACATAAAGTAGGAGTAACATAAAACTTGCGATCCCGATGGAGAGGCCAAGCACATTGATAGAGGCATAAAGCTTATGCTTTATCATATTTCGAAAAACTACTTTCAAATAATTTTTGAACATATCCTTGGGATTTATTAGAACTTGACAAAGCGAGTGCCAACGTTATAAAAGTCTCGAAAAGGTATTTAAAAGCATATTCAAAAGGACAAAAGCTCTTTAACTGCCCATTACTAAAACACTGTAATGCCCATTAATGGACACTTCTACTGGAATTTGTCTTGATTGTTTTTAGATTAGTTAGAAGAAATACCCTCAGTAAGCTTCACATTGAACGCCTAGCTATGCCAGATTATCATTCAAATTTTGAATACGATAAATATTACCACATTTTTAATCGTGGTAATAACAAAGAGGATTTGTTCAAATCAGCGAATAACTATCGTTACTTTCTTCAAAAATGGAAAAAGTACATCTCACCTTATTCATCTACATTGGCTTACTGCCTAATGCCAAATCATTTTCATTTTTTAGTTCATATACCTCATTATCTAAACCTTAACAAGCCTATAAGGCTTAGTAAGGGTTACAACGATCTTGACATTAATGAGGCCCTAGAGGAACAGTTCCGAAAGCTCTTTATGAGCTACGCACTGGCTTTTAATAAACAACAGAATAGGTCAGGAAGCCTTTTCCAAAAAGGTTTTAAAAGAATTGAGATAGATCTTGATGAGTACCTAACCCGATTAATCCAATATATTCATAATAATCCTATTCATCATGGGTTTGTCAAGAATTATAGAGATTGGCACTATTCATCTTATAATGCCATAGTTAGTAGTTCTCAAACTTACTTAGATAGAGAAGCAGTTCTCAACTGGTTCGGAGGAAAAAATGCTCTTATCGAGTTTCACAAAGAACAAATAGAGATTAGGTCTATTCAAAGTTATTTGATTGAATAATCTTACTAAGCCTCAAAGGCTTGATAAGATTGAAACAGAATGAAAAAACCAGGTAAAATACTTATTGTAGATGATGACGAGTACATACTCATCAGTCTCAAGCTCCTTTTAGATGAGCACTTTGAAAAGGTAACTATACTCAGTGAACCAGATACACTTATTCCTAAAGTAAAAGATGAACCATATGACGTCTATCTTCTTGATATGAACTTCTCTCAAGGGGAAACTTCCGGTAAAGAGGGGTTAGATCTGTTAAAGCAACTAAAAGTTGTCCTACCAGAGGTAAGTGTTATCATGATGACCGCTTATGGAGAAGTGAATTCAGCTGTTGAAGCCATGAAAGCAGGAGCGACAGATTTCATAACTAAACCCTGGGAAAATGAACGGCTATTGGCCACTGTTACAAATGCCATACAGCTCAGTAGAAAAAGCTCGGAAATAATAGCGTTAAAATCACGACAAAAAGCTGTTACCCGTTCCTCAAAGCCTTCCGGCGTTACCATGATAGGTTCATCAGAGGTAATGCAGGAGGTGATAAGTTTTATTGATAAAGTAGCGCCTACCGATGCTAACGTGCTCTTACTTGGTGAAAACGGAACAGGAAAAGAGGTAGCTGCCCGAACCATACATGAGACCTCTAAGCGAAAAAATGAGGTTTTCATCACTGTTGATCTTGGCTCTATTTCTGAACAGCTCTTTGAAAGTGAACTTTTCGGGCATAAAAAAGGTGCATTTACAGATGCAAAAGAGGATCGTATGGGGAGATTTGAAGCCGCGAATAAAGGGACGCTATTCCTGGATGAAATAGGAAACCTGCCACTTTCCCTGCAAGCGAAGCTACTTACGGCATTACAAAGTAAAAAAATTACCCGTCTGGGAACCAGCCAAACCATAGAGGTAGATGTACGCATCGTTTGTGCTACTAACAGCGACCTCAGAAAAATGGTAGATATCGGTAAGTTTAGGGAAGACCTGTATTATAGGATCAACACGATGGAATTGACCTTACCTCCGCTACGTGATCGAAAGGCCGACATTGAGTTGCTAGTAAAGCATTTCCTATCGGTCTATTCAAGAAAATATCAAAAGAGTGATCTGCATATTACCCCAAGAGCTCTGGAAGAATTAAAAAACTATAACTGGCCCGGAAATATCAGAGAATTACAGCATGCCATCGAACGCGCCGTCATTCTTACAGATGAAGATAAAATCGCACTTCCTGCTTTTTCCTTGCCCTTTTCTGATAGGCAAGAAAATGCACAATTCGACAGCTATAACCTTGAAGGTATTGAAGCATGGGCGGTTAAAAAGGCCTTGTTAAAACACAATGGTAATGTAAGCCATGCGGCTAAAGAGCTAGGTCTTTCCAGGGGAGCTATGTACAGAAGAATGGAGAAATACGGACTGTGATGAGAAGTTTTAAACTTAACATTTTATTTCGTCTGGCGCTGATCACGTTGTTGATCAGTCTCATGGTATATTATCTTGTGGCCGACCAGCGGTTTCTAAGAAGTTTCTACATTCTTTTATTTCTCTCGATTGCCTTTGCAGAGTTTCTTTGGTATGTGGATAAGACCCATCGAGATTTCAAATCTTTTCTACTTGCACTTCTGCAAAATGACTTTACCACACGGTTTTCAGAAACAGGAAAAGGCCGATCTTTTAACGAGTTCTATTCCGTACTAAATAAGATAACCGATAAGTTTGAGCATATCAGCTCTGAAAAACAAGCACAACATATCTATTTAGAATCCTTGGTAGAACATGTGCGCGTAGGAATAATAAGCTTTGATAAAAACGAAAAAATCCAACTGGCCAATCAGGCCGTAAAAGACCTGTTGGGCATTCCACAGATCCTAAGCCTGAAGATAATTCAGCGGGTAGACGAACACTTGCTCAAGGTGATCAGAGAGATTAAGCCAGGAGAAAATAGACTCGTGAAACTTGTAGTCAAAAACGAGATGTTACAACTCAACGTTCATGCTTCAGAGTTCATGCTTCAAAATGAGTTTTTCAAGCTAGTTTCTCTCCAGAATATAAAGAATGCCCTTGATGAAAATGAAATGGCGGCCTGGCAGAAGCTGATACGTGTGCTTACCCATGAGATCATGAATTCTGTAACTCCCATTACTTCGCTCACGGGCACGTTGAAGCAGATGGTAGATAAAAACAAAGTTAAGAATGCCCAAATCCAGGAAGAAGTGATAGAGAAATTGAGGATGGGCCTTGATGCCGTGGAAAACAGAAGTCAAGGTCTTCAATCTTTCACTCAGTCTTACAGAAAGCTTACTAAAATACCTAAACCTGCCTTTCAAAATGTCAATATCAACGAACGAATAACCCGTATCCTAGAGCTATTAAAAATTGAATTAGCGAACGTTAAAGTAAATCTCTCAATAGCTAAAAATGCAACGCTTCTCGTTGATCCTGACCTATTCGATCAGGTGCTAATTAACCTATTAAAAAATGCGCTAGAAGCTATGAGCAAGACTCAAAATCCTGAGCTTACCATCTCCTGGAATAGCGATAACACATTGGCCATTTCGGATAATGGCCTGGGAATAGAAGAAGATAAGCTTGATCAGATATTTATACCGTTCTTTACTACAAAAAAAGAAGGTTCGGGAATAGGTCTAGCGCTATCGCAGCAGATTATGCATTTGCATCAAGGGAAGATCAGTGTCTCATCAAGGACGAATACGGGTACTACTTTCAATCTCACCTTCTAGTAAAAAAGAAGTTTAATGAGTACTTTCATTATCCCATTAAAACTCTCGTCATGAAAAAAATCTCCTGCCTCTTCTTAAGTCTTATTGTTTTATGGTCATGCGGTACACCCTCTAACGAGGAAAAGCAAGTAGAAAAACCTTCGTTATATACCATTGAGCAATTTATGGATATTAATCAAGTATTCGGCAGTTCCTTTTCCCCGGATGAGAGCAAGATAATGATAAGTAGTAAAGAAACCGGAATTTTTAACGCATTTGAGATAGATATCAAAACCGGTAATTCTACTCAACTCACCAGTTCTGATGATAATGCCATATTCGCCAGGGCATATTTTCCTGAAGATGAACGGTTTTTATATACCAGCGACCAAGGAGGAAATGAAATTACACATATCTACGTGAAAGGTGCCGATGGAAGCAGCAAAGATCTTACTCCGGATTCAACCGCTAAATCCAGCTTTTACGGTTGGAGTCACGATCGGTCAAAGTTCTATTATGGCTCAAACAAGCGTGACCCTAAATTCTTTGACCTGTACGCTGTGAATATTGCCGGTGAAACAGAAAATGCTGTATATCAGGAAAGTACTCTGTATACCAATGAGAATGGCTATAATGTCTCAGCCATTTCTACTAAGGGTCGTTATTTAGCGTTAAGCGAATCAATAACTACCAATAATTCTAACATGTATCTTTTGGATACTGAATCCGGAGAAACCATATTATTATCTCCTCATGAGGGAGATGCCCAATTCAGTCCGCAATATTTTAGTCATGACGATAATCACCTATTCTATTTAACCAATGAGAATAGCGAGTTTATGCATTTAAAGAGTTATAGTATAGCATCCGGTGAAAGTGAGGATGTGCTAAAAGAAGAGTGGGATATTTCTTATGCTTACCAATCCTATGGTGGCAAATACCGAGTTGTAGCCATTAATAATGATGCTCGAACTGAAATTAAGATCTTTGATAATACAACCGGGGAGCTACTAAACCTACCGAACTTGCCTACAGGGGATATCACCTCAGTCAATATTTCTGATAGTGAGAAGTTAATGTCTTTCTATGTCAGTAGCTCAAAATCGCCAAGTAATCTTTACGTATACAACTTTGATACGCAAGAGGTGAAAAAACTGACGGATACGATGAATCCGGATATCAATAAAGAAGATCTTGTTGAGGGTGAGGTTATTCGTTTTACCTCCTTTGATGGTTTAGAAATACCTGCTATTTTATATAAACCTAAAGGTTTAGCTGAGGGTGAAAAAGTGCCTGCTATGCTCCAAATTCACGGAGGACCTGGCGGACAGACTCGTTTAAATTATACCCCTAGAATACAGTATTATGTCAATCATGGTTATGCCATTCTCGCTGTAAACAATCGTGGAAGTAGCGGCTACGGGAAATCATTTTACGCCGCAGACGATTTGAAGCACGGGCAAGATGATCTGCAAGACTGTATCGAATCAAAAAAATTCCTGGCTACACTGGACTACATAGATACCACAAAAATCGGCATCATGGGCGGCAGCTATGGTGGGTACATGGTAATGGCGGCTTTAGCTTTTGCCCCGGAAGAATTTGATCTGGGGGTAAATTATTTTGGTGTAACTAACTGGCTTAGAACCTTACAAAGCATTCCGCCTTGGTGGGAGTCATTTCGAGAGGCTTTATACAAAGAGCTGGGAGATCCAAGCGTAGATTCGGTGGCTCTTTATAATAAGTCACCCTTGTTTCATGCCGATAAGATCACTAAACCGTTCATAGTATTGCAAGGGGCTAATGATCCAAGAGTTTTGAAGGTAGAGTCTGATGAAATAGTAGAAGAAGCACGCAAAAACGGTGTAGAGGTAGAGTATGTTATTTTCGATGACGAAGGTCATGGTTTTGTTAAAAAAGAAAACAACATTACAGCTTCCAAGTCAGTCTTGGCATTTTTAGATTCGCACTTCAAAAACGACACCCCATGATCGCATTAAAGATTTGTTCATAGTTGATTAATAAGCATTTAACACCTCACTATTAAATAATTACTTATATTAGAAATCCGTTTTGGACTATAGTTGGCACCTATAAGTCTAAATTTTTTACGGATGCAACGCTTAAAATCTGTTTTTAAAAGCACTGATCTTCGGATCATACTAGTAGCCATATTATATTATGTCTCTGCACAGTTAGGTCTGTGGCTTTCTTTTCCTATATCAAAAGCCGCCCCATTGTGGCCTCCTGCCGGTCTGGCACTGGCGTTGATCATTCTGGCAGGATACAGGACCTGGCCGGCTATCACTATAGGTTCATTTATAGCTAATGCTCTAGTATTCTTAAATCTGCAGATCGAATTTTCTTTTGCCTTACTTTCTTCACTAGTAATTATTGCCATCGGAAACACGCTCGAAGCTCTTTTTGGATATTATTTGGTTCTAAGATTTATAAAATCAAAAAACCCATTCGTAAAGACCATCCACGTTTTTATTTTTCTCCTTATGGCTTTAGTTACCTGCTTAATTGGTTCTGTAACCGGAACGGGTGGGCTCATTATCAATGGTATAATTGAAGGAAAGGAATTTATATCCAGTTCCAGTACTTGGTGGATCAGCAATGTGGTGAGTGTATTGGTAATTACACCATTTATAATCTCCTGGTCCACGAAGTTTAAATTCAAGTGGAATAAATTTCAGGTATTAGAATGGAGTGTTTTTTTTAGTTGTATTGCCATAATACTTGCTGTTCTGAACTTTAGCCCTGTGTCAGAAACTATGCAGCGATCCTTGCCCTTTTTAGTGGTTCCTTTTCTTTTGTGGCTAGGTTTTCGTTTTAACCTTCAAATTACGAGTACAGGTATTCTAACTGTAGCTTTTATAGCTATTTACTTTACCATAAGAGGTACCGGCCCTTTCTACCTCTATTCAGAAGATAGTTCTTTACTTCTCATTCAAATCTTCATAGGAATAATCAGTATATCTACTATTATTCTGTATGCCACCGTGTATGAACGTACTGAAGCTCAGAAGGCCATGCTTAAATTCAATGAAAACTTAGAAAGCATGGTCAAGGAGCGTACTAAAAAGCTAAATGAAGAGGTACAAATAAGACGTAAAACGGAAGAGAAGATTAAAATATCCAACCGTAAATTACGAAAAGCCAATGTAGAGTTAGACAATTTTGTTTATAGTGTTTCTCATGATTTGAGGGCACCTATTGCTTCGGTATTAGGTCTGGTAAATTTGGCTAAGCAAGAGAAGGACGTAGATATGATGCAAAAGTATCTGTTGATGATTGCACAAAGCGCCGAACAGCAGGATACTTTTATTAAAGATATTCTGGATCTATCAAGAAATGCACGTTTGGATGTAGGCCAAGAGGATGTATCTTTTAATGAAATGTTCAATGAAATATTTGAACAGTTGAAATATGGTTCTGAAAATAAAACGGTAACGAAAGACGTAGAGATCAACCAAACTCATCATTTTAAATCTGATTCTAAACGGCTTAAGGTAATATTCAACAACCTTATTTCAAATGCTATTCGCTACTCAAGCGATAAAAATCCTCACATCAAAATAAAGGCTGATATAGACGATACCATCGCCAAGATAATGGTAATAGATAACGGAAAGGGTATTTCAAAAAAACATTTGAAGAATGTTTTTAAAATGTTTTATCGCGCTACGGAGGATAATGCCGGTTCTGGCTTGGGTTTATACATCGTCAAAGAAACCATTGATAAATTGAGAGGCAGCATTAATCTAGACTCTGTCATTAAGAAAGGAACTACGGTAACTATTGAAGTTCCTAACTTGGCGGAGACAGAAGAAATAGTATGAAGTTAAACTAACGTCTAAACTAAGTAAGCATCTCCACTATTTTTACTTTCTTTGAAAGGCATGATAGTCGCAAAGCCTAAGATCAATACTCTCCTTTCCATCGGGATTTTCATTTGTTTGTGTCTTGGTATTTCAGGATATATGTTATTGGAGCTATTGTCAACGGATCGTGTGATTTGGTACCAGTATGCGCTGACTGTAGTACCTGGTCCATTAGCCCTAGGACTACTGTTTAAAACCACGCTCGGTTATAAACGTGTTGAAATGGGTAAAAACCGTATTAACATTCGCTTTCCGGTAAGGTTTAAGGTTAATTCTTTCCAATTAAAAGATGTAGAACAGTGGACGGAGCAACGGGTAAAAACCGCAGGTAGTACGTTTAAGGAACTGGTGGTACGCTTCAGTAATGGAAAGAAACTTACCTTGAGTTTACAAGAGCACACGAATTACGCGGAAGCGGTAAAGTATCTCAAAAAGAAATGCGGTAGGAAGTATATTGAGAGCAAATGAAACACGTATTATTAGTAGGTATTGGGGGTTTCATTGGCAGTGTACTACGCTACCTGAGTTATCTCTGGATTGATAAGCGAATTGAGGGCGCTTTTCCAATGAGCACTTTCTTCGTCAATATTTTGGGCAGCCTGATTTTGGGACTCATTGTAGGGTTATTCACAAGATCTAATGTCTCACCAGAGCTGAGACTCTTTCTAGGTGTAGGTATCTGTGGCAGTTTCACGACATTTTCTACATTCGCGATGGAGAACGTTAATCTACTAGAACAAAAAGATTTTGTCACCATAGTAAGCTACGCGTCAGGCAGCCTAATACTAGGCACACTGATGGCTCTTGTCGGATATTGGGTGGGGAAGTCTTTTTAAGGTACAAAAGTTTGAATATGCTGAAATAGCAAATCCTTGGAAAAGTGCCGACAGAAAACCAAAAGCACGCAAAAAGTACGCAAGAGCGAAATAAAAAAGCCAGTCACTTTGTGTAACTGGCTGAAGACCAAGCTCCCCCTTTTGGGCTCGAACCAAGGACCTACTGATTAACAGACTGCTGTATTAAATTTTAACGTATTGATTATCAGTATTTTAAATGCAGTTTATACTATACATTGATCCAATTCAGGGCCTTTTCTATACATTTTTACTATACATCTCTATCATTGTACAGTACAATGGATAAATCTAAAGGCTTAAGACGTTCCTTTGCTTACCTGCAGCCTCTTCGATCCTGGGTTTTTGAGCTGGATATGAATTCGGGCAAGAGAAAGGCCGTAATGAAGTTATTCATGAGATTGATGCAGGAATGTATAAGAGATAAAGCTATATAGGTCACTAGTATACTACCAATATAAATAGGTATATAAAGTACAATAAACTTTACAATTATATCTTCGTTATCATGTATAGCATGTATATTTGCAATAATGGCAGTTAATAAAATTAATAAAGAAAAAATCATTAATGCCGCAAAAAAGATTGTAGCGGAAAAGAAGAATACTATTGCCTATTCCAAGAAGGAAATTTCCAAAAAAGAGTTGAATGACCGAGGAGTTAGACTTACCCTGCCTTTATAAAGTCTTTCTCGACACCGAATCAAATACTTATTACTTCCAAACACAGACTGGAGCTCACTATGAAATCTTTTTCATTGACAGTACTCCTCTATTTACATCTACTCTAATTGAGGGCTGCCAAGTAAGCAGTATAACCATTTATAAAACAAAAGATGGTACCGGAATTAGAGACAATGAAATAGCCAAAACTGTTGAGGCTGTTCTAGAGCATTTCTTTCGTGACAGAAATAGAATTTTAATATATACATGTGATGGAGAAGATAAAAAGCACTTCCAAAGAAGTAGACTTTTTAATCAATGGTTTTCAAAAAGCCTCTTGAAAAAATCAATTAGCAAGTTAGATTACCGTTTCAAAGTCGAAGATTCAGAAACCTTATCAAGTATGATATATCACCAAGAAAATGAATACGGTAGTGCAAATATTACCGAAGCTTTTGATGATGTGAGCTATGTTCTGGCCAATAAGGATAACGAATAAGTAATTTATCAATGCTCCCATAATAAAAAAGAATCCTGAACTGATTAGTTCTCTAAGCTTCAAAACTTCGCAACACAAAAAGTTGATTAATTACGCGGTTTGAGGTGTCAATTGAGGCCACTCATGATAAATGGTTTTATTGCGGGGTCTTAGGTAATGGAAATGAGCGGATCAGATCAAAATACGTGTCTTCTAATGCTTTTTCCGGGTTTTCTTTCGTTTTTCTATTCTTTAGAAAGTACAATTTTGGAGGGAA
>JBCCSU010000160.1:0-10764 GCA_039199635.1 Bacteroidota bacterium
GATAAATATTGCCGTTGAAGTTTTCGAACCTCATCGGATGTACTTTCATAGTAGCGGCTATATTATCGATGCGCACATTAGAGGAACCCAATTTTTTATTGAAACTAAGATCGGCCACACCATCTATTTTTAAGTTTTTGAATTCTTCATGCCTGTAATCCTTAGGTACATAGTTTTCTCCACCGTAAGCAAATACATCATCTAACTGAAGCAGGTCGGATATTAAATGAAAATCAATTCTTGTATGTCCGACTGGGTCTTTTTGGAACCATAGGTCATAATTATCCAGTTGACCGTTAAAATGGAAATCACTGTCGTCAATCATTCCGGTAAAATCTATCACCCGAAAATTGTCATCATTCACATAGACATCAGCACTAAAATCATGAAGTCTATGGGGATAATTCGTAAGGGTAGCGTTGAGTTTCTCAATGAAAAACTCACCAATCGGCAAGTTTCGAGACTCTGTAAACGCCTGAGCCGAGGCTTTAAATTTTAATCCTAAGCTTAGGTTTTTCACTTGCTCATTGTAGACTTTCGGATCCAATGAATCCATCTTGACCGAAGTAAGCTCATTAATATCTATTAAAGAGGATTGGATTTCTAAAATCGCCTCTACAGGAATATTAGTGTGGTGTAAAATTGCAGGTACATCTGAGAGGCTTGCTTTTACCGAAAGGTCTGATTTCCCCAGCTTCATATCAAAACGATTAATCAGGGCCGAATTACCATCCATCACGGCATCAATATTAATATCGCGTACCGGTAATGGATAAGAGGTGGCGTTGAAGTTTAAATCTTCCACTTTAAGTTTAGCATAATAGGCTTCGTTTAACTTTTCTAGGCTTTTTTCAGGTGTGTCCAGGTCAATAATATCATGAAAATCCATGGCTAACGATATTTTACCCTCTACATCCTTCAAATTATTCAGGTTTAAAAAGCCGGCTAGAAAGTTGAGATCAAATTCAGAATCTATAGACATCTTAATATCAGGAGATTCAAAGTTGGTTACTTTAAGGTCACCTTTGAAAGTTCCAGCTTCAGGGCGAGCCCGAAAATCTTCAATAGAAAGCGACATGGTACTAATATCTTGCTTTGCCCCATTGGTGAACTTTCCTTTGAAATACAAATCGTCAACTGACTTATCTACTTCTACATTACTAACAAAGGCCTCGGCACAGCCAAAATCGATGTTTACGGCAGGGTTAAATCCGTTAATGGACTTTCCTATGACAGAGGCATCAAAATATATCCTTCCTCCGTTTTCGTAACGCCTTAAGGCAGGAGCAAGCTCAGGTGGCGCAAAAGATATGAATAGATCAAAATCAGGTTTGTTACCGCTGAACTTTAAATCTAGGTACATATCCTTATCCACATCGATGTTTCCCTCCATTAGAAACAAGGCATTTTGAATGACTACCTCCGAGGGACTGATTTTCAGTTTATTTTCGGTTGCATCAAAATCCAACTGGGTTAATAGGTTCACATTTTTATGATGGAGAAAAGTCGTATCTCCGTCATTGATAAGGTTAAAAATAAAACGGCTATCCAAAGAAATATAAGTGTGTTTTTTTGATGTACTAATGCTAGACTGAGCATCTTCAATGAAAGCTTCGACCAAAACATTGGTTTCTTCATTTAGTTTTAACAGGTCAATATTGATCAGTCTGACTGTTTTTAAGTCTAATTTGAAGTCTGAAGATTCTTCAGAACTACCAGTATTTTTGACTGATGAGAGTGCATTCACTATATTGAAGGAACCGTCCGTGTGCTGAACCAACCGCAAGTAGCCACTATCTAATTTAATCGACTTGATCTCAAAGGTACCACCTATGAGCTTCCAAAAATCAAAGCCTACATAGGCGTCATGGAGGTAGAGCAACTGCCTTCCTTCATTATCTTTTGTTTCAAATACTTCTATCCCCTCAAAATCGATGGAGATGTATGGAAAGTTTTCAAAGGGAGAAATATGGCTCCCTTCGATAGCCAAGTGGCCATCGAAACCCGTATTGATGGATTTAACAATACCTTGGACGATATTATCTTGTTGGACTACAGCAATGCTCAAACCAAATGCAAATACGGCTAAGGCTATAATCAAACTCATCCCAAAGATTTTGATCAGTCTTTTCATAAGGTTATTTGAGTTAACACAATCATACTAATCAGGGACTTTCAATTATTATTTACTGAACTAATCAAGTCATCTAATGTTTGAATTTCAACTGAATAAAGATGGCCAATACAATTTTAGAACTTCAAAACATTACAAGAAAATATAATGAAGGCAATCCTGCCGTTAATGGTATAAATCTACAGGTTAAACAATATGAAAAGCTAGCATTAGTTGGGGAGACTGGATCGGGCAAGTCTACGCTACTAAAAATTGCCGCAGGGCTGATACCTTCTGAAACCGGCAAGGTAGTTTTTAATGGTAGCGAAATTGAAAACCCAAAGGACAAATTAATTCCGGGTCATCCGGATATCGCTTATTTATCTCAGCACTTCGAATTACCAAAGTTCATTACCGTAGAAGAGCATTTGTTTGATCCCTATGAAATGACCGAGGAGGAGGCACATAGAGTTTATCGTGCCTGCCAAATAGATCATCTCTTAAACGCTGACACACGTTTTTTAAGTGGTGGTGAGAAACAGCGTGTGGCTTTAGCTAAGCTTATCTTAGCTCAACCGCAGTTGTTATTTTTAGATGAGCCTTTTTCTAACCTTGATCCAATACGGAAACAAGAGATTAAAAAAGTAGTATATACGCTAAATGAAGAGCTATTGATAACCATAGTCATGGTATCGCATGAACCTCAGGACGTTCTACCATGGGCAGATTCTATTGTGGTATTAAGAGATGGTGGCTTAGTACAGCACGGAACGCCCCAGGATATTTATGACCACCCTAATAATGAATATGTCGCTGGTTTATTTGGAAAATATAATTTGCTGGATGCTAAAGATTGGGGGAATAGTGCTATTAGTAAATACAAAATGATCGGTGATCGAATTCTTATCAGACCGGAACAATTTTGCATACATCGTGAATCGAGCATGAAAGGCTATGAGGCCATTATTCAGGAAATTAAATATTTCGGTAGTTATGAAGAGTTGCTAGTTTCAGCGAATGGTTTTGAGATATTATTGAAAGCGAATGTAGGAGAATTTAAACGTGAGCAGAAGATACGAATATCCAGTCCACTTACCACCTGATAGAGACTTAAAAATCTGATTTCCAGGTAATTATAAATTAATAGCAATATTTGACGACCTTAAAATATTATTTCATTATAAAATGACTATTTTTAAGTAATTGTTGTCTATATGTCTATTTATCAGGAAAAAGTCTTAGATGGCTTTTCTTCTGATCCTGCTGTTGGCCATAAAATAAGAAGGATCAGAAATCAAGCTCTATTTAAGCAAGTTAAACAGGATCAGTTTGATCGTTTGACTATACGCGAAAAGCAAATCATCCAGCTATTAGCCAGGGATTATAACAGCCCTCAAATAGCCAAGTTGCTCTTCATAAGCAGATCTACAGTAGCTCAGCATAGGAAAAATATCAATCGTAAACTTGGAATCCAGTCATTTGGTCAGTTGTACTATTACGCATTGGCTTTTGATCTTGTGTAGTCAGTAGTCAACGTATATGCAAAGGAATTAGATTTTAAGTTTTGTTGAGAGCTGAAGTAACTGGTGCATATGTGGTTGGCCGTCTTATACGTACTACCAGTCGAAATCAGATGTATAGAAAAATTGCGCTTGTCAAAGTTTATGAGCCCTAAGTGCTATGGTACTTCTCTAAAGAGAGTTCCTGGCGATTTAGAGCCCTTAGTCTAATAAACAAGTGGCAGCAACTTATTTCCTGCCTTCTACCGTCTTCACTTTGATATCCTCAGGCTTTTCTGTTTTACTCCTCAGTAGTACTTCTACAGCCTTTAATAACTGCTCGTCTTTTCCCTGAGCCAGCATTTCATAGCTGTTTTTAACCTTTATATCCGGCTCTAACTGCTTGTTTTCGAGGTAATCACCATTCACATCCACCATACCTACTTGGGGAATTCCAAAAACCAATGTTGGATCAATTTGTCTTTCCCACCATACGGCCGTTCCTGTACCCGGTATCGGCATACCTACGGTAGTTCCTATGTTCAGCGCCTTATAAGCATAGGGGAACATGTGTGCATCAGAATAGTTACTTTCTCCAGTCAGTACCACAGTAGATTTGGTCCACTTAAACTGTGGTTCCGTACCTAGATCCTGACCTCTTGGCATCATTCTAATATATTCAACACCACTAAGGAACGTGGCAAGATCATCGTGTAACCAGCCACCTCCGTTAGAGCGAGTATCCACAATTAAAGATTCCTTATCGTAGTTCTCGCCTAAAACTTCTTCATAAACCGTACGATAGCTAGGGTTATTCATACCACGTACATGTACATACCCCACCTTGCCTCCGGATGCTTCTTCTACCTCTTTCTTACGGTTCGTCACCCATCTTTCATAAAGTAAATTGTACTCTGATCCACGACTAATGGGCTTGATCACCTGGTCAAAGCGTTCTTTTTTAGTAGGATCATAAACAGATAATCTGATCCGATCATTTTGTTTACGATTCATGACATCATAATGGTTAACCGTGGGAGAGAGTGTAACCCCGTCTATCTTTTCAATGATCATGCCTGCCGCTATTTTCAAGTTGTCCTTATCACACGGGCCATCTTTGAGCACTTCTTCTATCCTCAGCCCATCGCCACTGTAAGTATTGTCAAAAAATAAGCCCAGAGAACTGGTCTGATCCGCTGTCTGATTTGAAGCCCTATACCTGCAACCGGTATGAGAAGCATTCAACTCCCCAAGCAGTTCACTCATCATTTCTGCGAAATCATGGTTGTTGGCAATGTGCGGTAGAAATCGCTCGTAGTCTTTTTTGTAACCTTCCCAATCTACGTTATGCAAGTTCTTCACATAGAATTTGTCTTTCACCTGCTGCCACATGTGTCCAAAAAGGTAATCGCGCTCTTTCTCAAGTTTAAGCTCCATTTCTCCCTTGAAGTTCAAACCTTCCTTTTTGCCACTTTCTGCATTTATTTTGTAGGCCTTGCCATTGGATACCATGAAAATTGACTTTCCATCATCACTAAGTATTAGTCCGGCATTACTTGCGCCTAGTTTGGTGAGTAACTTAGTCTCATTGCTTCTGAGCTTGGTCATCCAAAGATCCAGACCCTTTTCAAATCGGGCAAGGTAATAAAGCTTCTCGCCATCTTTTGATAATATAGCATCACTCAAACGAGAAGAATGCGCTGTCAATCGTACTTTTCTTTTTTTGATATCGTTGAAATCTATTTTTACAGGACTTACTTTTTCTTTCTTCTCTTCCTTGTCTTTTCCCTTCTCCTTAATTTCCTCTTTATCATCCTTGTCTTCCTCAGCCAGTTCTTTTTCCTCCTTAGTAAGCTGATATTTATCATAAGCTTCTTGGGTTAGCAGTACGGCATAAACATCTGATTCTGAGCCCCAGCTACCATGATTTTTCATACCATCCCGGTCAGAGAACCAGTACACCATACTCCCGTCATTTGACCACCGTGGCACAAAATCTTGATAGCCACTCTTCGTGATGTTTTTCACCTCTTTTGTAGTGACATTGATGATGCCAATCTCACCGATCCATTGTTTTGGCATGAGCATATCCGTAGCAATCCATTTGCTGTCCGGCGACCAGCTGTAACTGATGTCTCCATCAGAATACGAATAGTTGCGTATGGCGGGCAATATTACTTCGGATTTCCCCGATGCTTTGTCAAGTACTTTTAAAGTAGTTCGATCTTCGAGATAGGCAATCTTTTTTCCGTTAGGAGAGTAGACGGGCTGGAATTCTGCGGCGGTGGTGCTCACCAGTACTTTTTCCTCCCAAAGCGTAGCCGCAAAGAAATAGGGCTCATTCTTATCTTTTAAAGTCACTTCATAAATATTCCATGATCCGTTACGTTCTCCGGCGTATACAATAGATCTTCCATCAGGGCTGAAACTCACGGATCTTTCTTGCTCCGGAGTATTGGTTATTCTTTTGGTGGTGCCGCCGTCTACGGAGGATACGAACACCTCGCCACGTTTGACAAAAACGAATTCCTTGCCGTTGGAAGAGATTTGCATTTCAGAAATACCAGATGAAACAGGCACTGTTTTTCTAGCCCTATTCTGACGTATACTTTTAATCTGAATCGCGAGTTTTTGCGGTTGCGCCCCTTCTCTGAAAGTATATAATTCGCCATCATAGCTAAAGCACATCAGGCCGTTATCACTTATGGTGAGATATCTTACCGGATGTCTATCAAACTGAGTCAGTTGGGTTGATTGACCAGGATCATTTACAGCCATTTTATGGATATTGTAAGAGCCGCTGCTTTCACTGAGGTAATAGATTGAATTTTCGTTGGGTGATAGTACTGGGTTTCGGTCTTCTCCGGTGAAATCCGTAAGTTGAGCGTGTTCACCGGATTTTGCATTGTAAACCCACAAATCCCGGGTAATGGAAGAAGTGTGATGCTTCCTAAAAGGGTCTTCATACCCTTTTCTATCCTGATAAAAGATCTTACTACCTGCTTTATTATAAACTACAGCTTCGGAAGGAGTAGTTAGTACAGTAACAGGTCTTCCTCCGGCTACAGGTATCGAATAGAGTTCGGGCATTCTGCTATTGGGAAATTGAGCATACTTAGCTAAATCCACTCTCCAGGAATTGAAAACCACACTTTTATCATCCGGACTAAAAGTATTGGGTAGATCATCTGAAGAATGATAGGTAAGTCGGTCTAATTTACCTCCGGCTGCCGGAATGATGAAAATATCAAAATTGCCGTAGCGATCCGATGCGAAAGCGAGCTTTTGTCCATCATTTGACCATACCGGCATATAGTCATGGGCATCATCCATAGTGAGCGGAATGGCTACACCTCCTGAACTCGGCACTAAAAAAATATCCCCTTTATAGGTAAAGGCGATTTGGCTGCCATCCGGGGAAATAGCGGCTGATCGGAGCCAGAGCGGCTGGGCTTGTATAATGCTATGAACAAAAAGAAACACTATTAAAAGAAACTGACCTGTTCTCATTATTATGGAATTTGTATGATATCTTAAAGATATTCAAATGACTCAAAAATATTGGCGAGTTTTTTTGGTACAGAAACCCCAGGCGTTTAATAGGTCTGATAAGTTTTTGAATGGTTTGGAACAAAAAATCAAACTCCTTAGTATCTAGGAAACTATATCACAGAAATTAAAATGATCGAATTAATTAAAAATAAACAACTTGTTCATAATCAGATCTTTATAAATAATAAATGGGTTGATGCACATAGCAGAAAGACCTTTGAAGTGCTCAATCCATATGATCAATCTCGGCTATTGGAAGTTTCAGAAGGTGGAACAACTGACACTGAAATTGCTATAAAAGCAGCCTACGAAGCCTTTGAGTCTTGGAAGAACTTGACGGCCAGGGAACGATCTAAAATTCTGAGGAAGTGGCATGATCTTATCATGCAGAATCAGGAAGATCTGGCGGTGTTACTTACTTTAGAGCAGGGAAAACCACTGACCGAATCGCGAGGTGAAATTGCCTACGGGGCCTCGTTTATAGAATGGTTTGCGGAGGAGGCAAAACGCGTGTACGGAGATACAATTCCAGGCCAGGAGGTAAATAAACGGATCGTGATACTCAAACAACCTGTGGGTGTAGTAGCTGCACTAACCCCATGGAATTTTCCTAATGCCATGATCACGCGCAAAGTGGCCCCGGCGTTAGCTGTGGGATGCACAGTGGTGATCAAACCTGCGGAAGACACGCCTTTATCCGCACTGGCACTTGTGCAGTTGGCTAAAGAAGCAGGATTTCCACCCGGAGTAATCAATGTGGTACCCACTTCGGAACCTAAAGAAGTGGGAGCTGTACTAACTTCATCTCCATTAGTAAAAAAGCTCTCATTTACGGGTTCTACGGCGGTTGGTAAGCTGTTAATGAAGCAGTGTTCGGATACAGTGAAGAAGTTATCCTTGGAATTAGGCGGTAATGCGCCCTTAATTGTATTTGACGATGCCGATGTAGAAGCAGCCGTAGAGGGGGCAATAGCTTCCAAATATAGAAATGCAGGGCAGACCTGTGTTTGTGCAAACCGGATTTTTGTTCAGTCTGGTATTTATGAGCACTTTCTGGAACAGTTTACGGTAGCTGTGAAAGGGCTTAAAGTGGGCAACGGTTTGGAAAAAGTTGAGATTGGTCCCCTGATCAACCAAAAGGGTTTGGAAAAGGTGATCCGGCTGATAGAAAATGCCGAACAAAAAGGTGGAAAAGTAGTGCTAGGAGGTTCTCTTAAAAAGGAAAATACTACTTTATTTCAGCCTACTGTGCTTGCTGAAGCTACTATGGAGATGGACATCAGTCAGGAAGAAGTATTCGGTCCGGTAGCACCGCTTTATAAGTTTGACTCGGTGGAAGAGGTGATCAAAATGGCTAATGACACTTCAGTAGGACTAGCTGCCTATTTCTATGGAAACAATAACAGCTTAATCTGGAAGGTGGCTGAAGCGTTAGAATATGGTATGGTGGGTATAAACACCGGCATGATCTCCACGGCTGTGGCTCCCTTTGGCGGAATTAAAGAAAGCGGATTTGGGAGAGAAGGTTCGAAATATGGGATTGAAGACTATTTGGTGACTAAATATTTGTGTTTACAAGTATAATACTGGTTGTTAAGTTCCTGTAGATGTTTCGAGATTTAACCTAGACTATTATGTTAATCTACGATAGGTATCTTTATAGACAACTACTTTATTTCAGGATTAATCCATAAATGACTGAACCAGTGCCATTTACCGTTCTCATCAGGTACGGTTATGGTATATAATGTTCTTCTACGATCAGCGATAGATGAAGTGGCCTTTAGCGTTAATGTTACCGTGCTATCGGTATTAATCGTCTGCCGAGTTTCACATTCAGATCCTTGAATAAAGCATTGCAACTGATCTAGCTTAAGTTCATCTGGCTGAATAGTGATCGTCAAATCAGGTTGATTTTCACCTTTTGGTAACACAAATGAGGCCGGTATTTTATTCACTATTTTTAATGCCTTGGTCTCAGCTTTCATAGCGAACTGATCCAGTGCAGAATAACTTTCATTCATAGGAAACCTCGGACATTGCATGAGGTCAGTTCCGTAGTAGATAACCCCTGAATTCTGTGCTCCGGCCGCTTCGAATCCCATATTCTTTACAATTGCCTTCATTTTAGGGTCTAGTTCGCCAAAAGGATAAGCAAAGGTCTTCGGTACGGCACCTATATTTTCCGTAATCAGTTTCTGCGTCTGCCTGATCTCCCTTTCAAAGGTTTCGTACCTTTCTGTTTCAGGTTGATTTAAAAAATAAGCATGCGAGTGGGTGTGATTACCAATTTCTATCCCTTGCTCATGCACCTTTTTTATTTCCGCCCAACCCATATAATCGGCACTTCCCACCGTTTCAGTATTTATAAATAAGGTGGCGGGAAAACCGTACTTTTTTAGTAAAGGAACAGCATTGTTATAAAAACTATTGAAACCGTCATCAATCGTCAATACAGCCACTTTCTTGAGTGTTTGGTCTGACTTGAGGTAGTCAATAGCTTTGGATAATGTGAGTACGGTGAAGCCATTAGTCTTCAAGTAATTCAAATGAGCTTCAAAGTCTTGTAGAGATATGTTCGTAGAGGGGTGTCGGCTGTCGCCAAAACGGTGATACAAAAAGCAGACAACTTCTTTATTGTTTTTTTCTGCCTTGTTTTCCTGGGATTCTACATTCTCAGTATTGTTTGCTATGCATCTAACCAGTAAAATGAGGATTAGAATTTTATGCAGTTTCATCACGCTTTACTCTTATGGCATAAAGTTAATCCTGTTTAACGCAGCATCATAAAACGTAAAATTTACTCGATTTCTGGCTGAGGAAAAATCTCAATCAGATACCTGACGAATGACAGTTTTTTAATGTGTGGCTCACATTACTTTTATGGCTGATGAGCAGGTTAATTTTTCATTTTATGTACCACTATTATCTCCTAAACCTATGCAAGTATTTGACGAGAAACATATAAAGAATATTGTCCTTTTGGGTAGCTCTAAAGCAGGAAAGACTACTCTGGCTGAAACGATGTTGTTTGAAGCGGGAATAATAAACCGTAGGGGTACGGTTGAAAATAGAAATACAGTTTCGGACTGGCACGAAATAGAGCATCAAAGAGAAAGCTCGGTGTATGCCACATTGCTACATACTGAATGGCGTAACTATAAGATCAATATTATCGATACTCCGGGGCTTGATGATTTTGTAGGCGAAGTGGCATCATCCGTAAGAGTGGCTGATACTTGCGTATTTGTGATCAACGCTCAACATGGAGTAGAAGTAGGAACTGAACTCACCTGGAACTATGTAGATCAGTTTAGAAAGCCAACCTTATTCGCTTTTAACCAATTGGACCATGCAAAATCTGATTTTGATACATCCGTGGAGTCTGTTAAAAGCCAGTTTGGTCCGTCAGTTACAATCATGCAATATCCTGTCAATGAAGGAGAAGGGTTTAATGGTATTATCGACCTGCTTAAAATGAGATATTACAAGTTTGGTCCGGAAGGTGGTAAACCTGAAAAGTTGCCGATCCCCGAAAGGGAGATCGAAAAAGCTAATCGATTGCATAATGAATTGGTAGAAAAAGCGGCTGAAAATGAC
>JBCCSU010000161.1:0-10750 GCA_039199635.1 Bacteroidota bacterium
GAGTGAGGGCTGGAAAACGTACCTATTTCTTTGACGTAAAAGCGACCAGATCAAATGACTATTATTTGACTATTACTGAAAGTAAAAGGCGATATAAAGACGATGGCTTTTCATATGAAAAGCATAAGATCTTTTTATACAAAGAGGACTTTAATAAATTTTTAGCTGCATTGAATAATACGGTAAATCACGTTAAGGATGAATTGATGCCGGAAGTAGATTTTGACCAATTCGATAGGGATAATCATCATGAACCGGTTACTGAAGAAAAAGCGAGCATAGATTCGGAACTTAAATGGGATTAACATAAAATTTCGAACCCGAGAATCATTAAATTAGCCTTATTCTAACGGATAAGGTTTTTTTATGCTTAGAAATACACTCATATACCTGATGTTGGCTGTGGTCGCCTTTGTGCTATTGGCATGGCTGTTTTCAGATATATTTATTTATGTGGCCATTAGTATAGTGCTTAGCGCCATACTCCGTCCTTTAACTTATAACATTTCCAAGGCACAGTTTTTTAAGGTAAGAATACCGCGAATTATTGCTGTAGTTTTATCTTTTGCCATTTTCTTTCTGCTAATAGCCTCATTTATTGTGTTGTTCATTCCTTTGATCTCTGAACAGATAGAGGTGTTATCGAGACTAGATTATGAGAGCTTATATTATCGCAGTACCGGGCCTTTAAAAAATTTAGAGCTATTCCTAATTGAGAATGACCTGACTTCAGAGGCTCCGGGTTTTTTGGTAGATAGCCTTAAAAATAATGTACAGTCATTCATTACCGACATTAATTTCAGTAATATTTTAAACCAACTCATAGCTTTTACAGGTCAGTTTTTTGTCGGAATCTTGGCGGTAGGCTTTATATCCTTTTTCTTTTTGTATGAAATGGGCTCGATGCGTAATAAACTCATTTCGCTGATTCCCAATCGCTTTTTCGAAGTAACTATAGCTGCTTATAATAAGATTGAAAGACTACTTTCTAATTATCTGGTAGGGTTGCTTATACAGATGTTTTCCATTTTTAGTATCGCCGCCTTAGGATTAAGTATAGTAGGGGTAAAGTACGCTTTAACCATCGCTCTTTTTGCGGCTGTGGCAAATCTGATACCTTATCTAGGTCCTATTTTGGGTGCTTCATTTGGGATAATAGTAGGAATATCTACAGGACTTGAGCTTGAATCTACGCGGGATTATTTCTTTCTTATCGTTAAAGTAATATCCGTCTTTGGAGTGGTTCAATTAGTTGATAATGTTTTTTTACAACCACTTATTTTTTCAAAAAGTGTGAAGGCCCATCCGCTAGAAATATTTATTATTATCTTCGCAGGCGCTTCTTTAGCTGGGGTAGTAGGTATGATAGCGGCAATACCTGTCTATACAATTATCAGAGTATTTGTTACTGAGCTTTACCAGGGATACAGAAGCTATGCAGTTTTTAAAATTCAAAAAACACAAACTTAATGGCGCTTAAATGTGGAATAGTAGGATTACCGAATGTAGGAAAGTCCACACTTTTCAATGCAATATCAAATAATAAGGCAGAGGCAGCTAACTTCCCTTTTTGTACCATAGAACCTAATGTAGGCGTTATCACCGTGCCTGATGATAGACTGAACACGCTAAAAGAATTGGTAAACCCTAAAAGCCTAATACCTACTACCATTGAATTTGTAGATATAGCGGGGTTAGTGAAAGGAGCGAGCAAAGGTGAAGGTTTGGGTAATCAGTTTCTGGCTAATATTCGTGAAGTAGATGCTATTGCACACGTAGTAAGGTGTTTTAATGATGATAATATAGTACATGTGGACGGGCGGGTAAACCCATTAGCAGATAAAGAAATTATTGACACCGAACTTCAGTTAAAAGATTTAGAGTCGATAGAAAAAAAGATACAACGGATAGAGAAAATCGCAAAAACCGGAGACGCTGAAGCAAAAAAAGAGCTTAATATATTAACGGCCTTCAAAGCGCATCTGGAATCTGGTAATAACGCTAGGTCTCTGGCAGTTAGCGCCGAAGATAAGCAAGTGGTAAAAGCACTTCAATTACTCACTGCTAAGCCTGTGATCTACGTGGCTAATGTTGAGGAGTCGGTACTTCCGAATGGGAACGAGCATTCTGCTAAATT
The DNA here is from genome assembly GCA_039199635.1 of Bacteroidota bacterium. Classification (GTDB taxonomy): domain Bacteria; phylum Bacteroidota; class Bacteroidia; order Cytophagales; family Cyclobacteriaceae; genus Fulvivirga. Next base: position 2,138 of record JBCCSU010000161.1, read on the forward strand.
GATGGAAGTGGCTGCTGAAGAAGGCGCCGAAGTAGTTGTAATTTCGGCTTCCATAGAGGCTCAAATCGCCGAATTGGAGGAAGCTGACGAGCGTTCTCTATTTTTGGAAGAATATGGATTACAAGAATCGGGTTTGAATAAGCTCATACAGGCCGCTTATTCTATTTTAGATTTAATCACGTATTTCACAGCTGGAGAAAAAGAAGTACGCGCCTGGACAATAAAAAAAGGATGGAAAGCGCCCCAGGCTGCAGGTGTAATCCATACTGATTTTGAACGGGGTTTTATCCGGGCAGAAGTGATCAAATTGTCAGATTATGAGAAGTATCAAACAGAGCTTGCGTGTAAGGAGGCGGGTAAGATAGGTGTAGAGGGAAAGGATTATATTGTGAAAGATGGCGATATAATGCACTTTAGATTTAATGTATAACTCTTTCTGAATTCAGACTTATTTTATTACATGAGCTTTTTCATTTCAGTTTATTCAACTATTTTTACTAACTATCTCAAGAAATAGATAGAGTCTGTGACGGTAATTGATAAGGTTGGTTACCCTCCATTTTTTAGTAGGGTCAAGTAAATTTCACAGACCATTTTTTTATTAGGAGAATTACCATTTTGAGAGTTCGTATTGTATTTCTGTTAAAGAATAGAGGGAGTCATGTCCCTTTCCACCACCAGTTTCTTTTAGCACAAATGATTAAAGGTATTTTGGTCAAGGGTGGTAACGAAGAATGGATTAATTATTCTCTTTATAATTTTTCAGGACTTAAGGGCCAAACAAAAGTCAGTAGAAAAGGCCTTCATTTTTACTCTTCCAGAATAACCTTGGTAATTTCGAGTCCTAATAAGGACTTTATCGATTACTTATTGAACAACCTGTTCAGCTTTGATCAGGTAGATATTGGAAGCCTTATTATTCAACCTGAAGGCGTGGAATTAGAGGAAAGTGTGAAGTTTACAGATAGCATGAAGTTTATTTGTATTTCACCTCTGGTTATCCTGGATTCTTCATTTAATGACAGTGCTGCCAAACGATTCATTCCGCCGGAAACAGATAGTTTTTCAGATTTGCTTTATGAATCTACTATTAAGAGAATGGAGGTTACCGGACTTTACTCTGAGAAGCAAATTGCTTCCTTTTATAAATTTCAACTGGTACCTGATAAGAAGTATATTGAGCGTTTAACAGCCTCGCAGAAGAAATTTGCCCGTATTTATCCAGTTTTTGACCAGGATGTTAAGTATGAGATTAGAGGTTATACTTTCCCGTTCACACTCTATGCCGCGAAGGAAGTACAAGAATTTGTTTTTCATAGCGGATTAGGAAAATTCACCCACAAAGGATTTGGTATGCTTGATGTAGCCAATGCCGACCCTAATAAAAGAATAGTCAAATATAACCTGGAAGCTGTTCAGGCTTAGATTTTAGTACTCTCTAGTTATTTCTGGTGTTTAAGGTAACCGGTGCATAACCTATTAAAAGATCTGCAGGCATGTTTAAGGGTCTAAAGTACACGAGAATTTCATACTCGTTTTCAGTATCAAAATGGTCACCTTCAATGAAATTACGACTTAGCGTATCACCTTTTATCAGGTATTGATAATTATAGATGCCCTGTTTCAAAATAGTACGGTACTCCAGGCGGTTTCCGTTCCCGTTTCGCATTGGTTGTGTGGGTGAGTAATTGTTCATTTTACCAATGACGTAAACCTCACCATCTAAGGATTGATCCTTAGCTAAGCTAAAAACTACATTGAGGTAGTCGGACTGAACTTCTCCATTCCCAGTATCAGTGTTTTGTATATAATAATCTCCGTTGATATCATCATATTGGGCGTAAGCTTGATATGATCTTGGTTTATCTATCATGAGGTGAGCCGTGCTGGGATAGGTATCCATATCCACACGGGCCACATTCTGACCCGGGTAACGGATAGAACGCATGTCAAAGATCCGGTACTCGTTACCCGCCAAAAAGTTATCTTTCCTATCGAAAAAGCGATATTCTAATAGCCGTTGCCCATCTTTTATGAACTGAGGTTGAACGTCAAACATCGCATTATCCCATCTTTGGTTCTGCCGAACCACTACCTTTACCTGATCTTGAGGATTCAGTATTTCAAACTGCGGATATCTTACTTCAAAATCAATTTTCTGGCGTCTCCTGTCTACAGAGGTAAGTCCTATTTTGTTACTGGTCACTTCAATGCCCACCTTTCTTTGGTAGACCATGAAACGCTTACTTAAAATTATATCCCTGGTATTGGAACCCCGGTAAGCTACCAGTAAGTAATTCCCCGTTAATTTAACGTTGGGTAACTTAAACGTGTAATGGACATAACCAATTTTAGTGTCTACACTATATTGAAACTGGTTGATCATAAATTCATTATATGTAGAAAGATAGTCAAGTGGTTTTAATTTGGATTGGGTCCAATCCGCATTGCAATGAATGAGCCTGACGCGATAATCTTCATGAGATTCTACCAGATCGTCAAATTCAAGAACCAGTGTATTTTGATTGATAGGAGCAACAGGCGCGGAAAATACATCTTGAGGATTACCACTATTCGGGTAGAGTTGTACTGTTTTAATCTCCTCTTCATAACTTTTATCTATGAATTCAAGCTTTTTATTCTTTTGATTTAATGATCCACCAAAAAAGCTTAGCACAACAAATGAAAGCAGAATACGCATAGATTTACTTATTTTGAATAAACGAATATAGACATTCCAACCGTGTGTGAGGTTGTAGTGTCTAAAGAACAAAGCTAATGCCAAGCTGCGATAAATGACGTCTGAAAAAGCGCTGATTTCAGGATGTAAAGAGGGTGACCGGAAATACCAGCGGGAGCTATATAATTTATATGCTCCTAAGATGCTAGTGGTATGTATGCGTTATTCGAAATCTGATCAAGAGGCAGAAGATATTCTGCAAGAAGCCTTTATCAAGGTATTTGATCATATAAAGAATTTTAAGGAAGAGTCTAGACTGATTTATTGGATAAAGCGAATAGTGGTGAATACCGCGCTAAACCATGGCCGTAGAAAGCTTTATATGTTTCCTATGGTAGATGTAAATGAACTGGATAAGCCTCAAGAGGGCAATTTTTCAATTGCTTCTTTACAGCTGCAAGAACTTTTAAAAATGATCCAGGAATTGCCGTCAGGCTGTCAAATCATATTCAATTTATATGCCATAGAAGGATACAATCACAATGAAATAGCCGAAAAGCTTGAGATAAGCGTAGGCACATCAAAATCACAATATTCGCGTGCCAGGCAACTGCTTCGCGAAATGATAGAAAAGGAGGAAATGACTTATGGAAACGCCAGATAAGTTCGAAGACCAGTGGCGGAACGCATTTGAAGATGCGGAAATGTCTCCAAGCCCGGCGGTCTGGGATAAGGTGGAATTGGCATTAGCTAATTCTGCAAACGGTAAATTTAAACGGAGAATTATATTCTTTAAGCTTATGGCTGCTGCCTCGGTTGCTTTTGCTCTATCTATCGGGGGTATTGGTATTTATAGAGAGTTTTCTTTGGACAATAGTGCTAACCGAATTAGTAAGCAGGATAATAGTACTCAAAATATCTATGATCTAAATACTGATGAAAGCGAGGAGATAAGTCAATCCAAAATTGAATTGGAGGCAAAGGAAAAGTCAGGTTTCAGTAGTGATGATAATATCACCAAAGAGAATGTAAATGATTTAGTAGAGAATGATAATGTGGCAAAAGCGGATGATAAGCTTGCGCAGAATGAAGTGAAGGGTCACCTATTTAACCAGCAGGAGAAGAAAACTAATGACGGTAATATTTCGACTAGTAGAGATATGAAAACAGCGCTAAAGGCAGGTGAAAAGAATATTACGAATAATGCGGTAACAGATATTCAAGATCAAAGCGCTCAGAAAGCCCTAGCGGAAACTTTGTTAGTAGCGGAAAGGGAAACTATGGTGGCAGTTTCGTCTGAGAATGGCTCGGCAATGGATGCGCCAAAAAAACTGGAAAAGTTAATGCTAAAATCCGAATCATTTTCTTTCGCTGACCCAGAGATAAAAATGGTGCCTTGGTATAGTGCGGTCGCTCCCAAAAAAGCGAACAATGTGAGCACTAAAAAATTATGGGCAGGTTTAGGCATGTCTGGTGGAAGCTTTGATCCTGGTGGCAGCGTAAGTAGTACTACCCCTACGGCCGAAGTTGCAACTTTTAGTTTAAATCAGGACGATTTTGCATTAGCCGGTGATTTTGAATCTCCCGTAATAGGTAAAGAAGAAAAAGGTCGTTTATTAAATATTGGAATCAATGTAGGAGCCCAGTTAACGCGAAGATGGATAATCCAATCGGGCGTGACACTCATCGATCGTACTACTACGAATACATCTAACGTGGCTGAAAATACCGGCATGTCCTTTAGAGCCGTTAATTCAGCGAGCGAATTATCTAATAGTCCCGGTATTAATATCATTGATACCTATGAAATTGATAATTCCTATCGATTTATTTCTATACCTGTTCAAGCTGGCTACTTGTTAATAGATAGGAAGTTTGGTTTAACCCTGCTTGGTGGAGTATCTAATGATCTCTTTATTAATAAAAGTGTAGACAGCGATAACAGTGGTTTTCAGGAATTCGATTCAGGAGAAGGCATATCGCGTTATAACCTGAGCGCTCTAATGGGAACAGAGTTAGGATATCAGCTCGGCAAACACTACATCATAGCGCTCACCCCTCAAATTAGACAAGCAATAAATACCACTACTATTTCAGGCGAAGATGTTCGCCCTACCTTCTTTGAAGTAGGATTTAGGTTTAAGTACTTGCTTAAATAACTATCCCTAAAAATCAAATCCGGAATCGCTGACTTTTAGGTTTCGATCAGTATTCACATCGATTTTTGAAATGCAGACCGGATTCATGTTTTACTGCTTAATAATGAGTTGTTTCAACCATTAGGGTATCTTATACCATCAGTCTTTACTTAGAATACTGCGCTTAAAAGAATTCCAACCTTTTTTTTCCGCTTTGTGTCCTATAGGCAAATACCAACATCCGCACTATGAAAAAAACTACTCAACTTAAATCAGATTTACGAGTCATAGCTATACAAGCGATTGTATTCGTTGTGCTTTTACTCTTTCTTTCTTCGATACTAAGTAGCTGTACTGATGAGTGTGAAGTACAACAGCAATACACCTATTTTGAGCCTGTTTACACTACCATCGAAGAACTACGATCCTCAGTAGACGTAATTGCACCACAAGAAATTAACCAGGCAGGTAAAATATTCTTTCAGAATAATACCCTTTTTATTAATGAGCCGAATGAAGGCATTCATGTTATTGATAATTCAGATCCGGCTAACCCTGATCCTATCGCTTTTATTACCGTGCCCGGTTCCTTTGATCTGGCAGTGGACGGAAATATATTATTTACAGATAGCTATATAGATTTAGTGGCCATTGATATTTCTGATCTGAGTAACGTTAATGAAGTAGGGCGAATTGAAAATCTTTTTGATAACTATAATTCCTACGGGTTCTATACCGATGAAACACAAGGTGTAGTTACGGATTGGAAAGAGGCCACTAATGTAGAGATTTTTGCATCAGATTGTAGTACTAATATTCATCCATGGGGAGGAATTTATTACGAAAGAGGTATAGCCTTTAGTAACGCTTCTGCGGCTAGCTTCAGTGCTACGGCAGCCGTAGCGCCAACTAACCCCGGTATAGGGGGTTCCATGGCCCGCTTTGCGTTAAGCGGAGATTTTTTGTACACCATTGATATGGATGAGTTGCAGCCAATCGATGTAAGTACGCCTGCTCAGATGACAACTGGTACCAGAACCTTTATAGACTGGGGGATTGAAACTATTTTTCCCAGAGGCAATGTCCTATTCATCGGTGCACAGGCAGGAATGCATATTATTGACATTAATGATCCCCTAAACCCCACTGAAATATCCAACTATCAGCATGTGAGAAGCTGTGATCCTGTAATAGTTGATGGTGACCTGGCCTACGTTACGTTAAGATCAGGTACTGCCTGTCAGGGATTTACCAATCAACTAGAGGTCATAGATATTTCAGATTTATCTTCTCCAGAGCTTTTACATGTTTATGCTATGGATAATCCCCATGGCTTGGGTAAAGATGGCGATGCATTATTTATCTGTGACGGTGATTCAGGATTGAAAGTATATGATGCTTCCGATGCTAGCACTATAGATCAGAAGCAGCTGGCACATTATGGCAATATTCAAGCTTTTGATGTCATTCCGTTAAATGACGTAGCCATGATGATCGGAGAAGACGGACTATTCCAATATGACTACTCGGATTTACAGAATATCAAATTATTGAGTCATATACAGATTCAAAAGAATGATCAATAGATTTTGTTACTTAACGGTAGGCTGGATGCTATTCAGTGCAGGATACGGCCAGTCGGACAAACTGCTGCTGAAGAATGGCAGTCTGCTATACGGTTCTATTGAAACGCTTAATTCAGATGAAGTGAGGTTAACGGTAGAAAATGAGATGTTGAGATTTCCATACTCTAGCATTAGAATGGTGAGATTGAGAAAAAACAAGAGTCAAAATATTGACCATAACCTATACAAAGAGCTTCGCCAATATTCAACAAAAGGAATTCAGGTAAGTCTACAAGTAGGGCTACTTCATGGTAGAGAAAATTCTGAACAATCAGCGGAAGAAACAATTTCCTTTACAGCGCAAGGTTTGTATCACTTTAGTCAGCTTCTTCAAATGGGAATTTCCCTGGGCTATGATCATCATAACACTTTTGCCGTACTTCCTATGCTGGTGGTTTATAGAGCTGATTTTAGTTCACGCTGGTCTACTCCTTTCTTTTACAGCGGAGTAGGTTATGGTATGGGCAGGAAACTAGATAATGATGATGGTAATCCAAGCTTAGAGCAAGTGAATGGAGGTATTAATTATCAGCTAGGGCTAGGGTATCGATGGCGGTTTCAAAAAATTGGCTTTGAATTTGCTCTAGGATGGAAGCATCAAAAAGTCGATTTAGATTATAAAACATTGAACTCTTTCTGGACGGAAAGCGAAAATAATATAACTTTGAACCGATCTATCAATCGAGCGGAACTCAAATTTGGTATTATTTTTTAAACTATCAGTTTCAGGAGCAGTCTAAGGAAATATAAATGATCCTGTTACTTTTTTAAACAAACTAGTATTTATAACCGATATGAGCACTTACCAACTTCAACTTAGAAAATTAGCTTGGCGCTATATAGTAGTTGCAGCCGTTTGCATCCTATTGATCTTGACTGTTTGAGTGATTTAGATATCCTCTATCTTACCAAATACCTCTTCCCAGCGCTTATTCATCTCTTTGAGTTGATCTGACGCATTAGTATAATCTAGATTTACCTGTTGGAGCCTATCAGGGTCACTGTAAACGGAGGTTTTGGCCATTTCGGCTTCAAGAGTTTGTACTTTTTCTTCCAGCGAATGAATTGCTTCTTCTATTGAGTTTAGTTCTTTTTCAAGCTGTTGAGTTTCATGGTTACTCTCTTTGGTCTTTGGTTTTCTCTCTTTTTTTATTGCTGTTTTAACAGGCTGATCCAAGTGTTCTTCCTTACTGAGCTGTACTTCTTGCCGCCAATATTCGTACTCTTCAAAAGTGCCAGGATATTCCTTTACCTCTTTATTTTCAATATACCATATCTTGTTGGCTACCTGTGAAACAAAGTGTCGGTTATGTGATACTACTACGAAGGATCCCTGGTATTGCTGAAGTGCCTGGATGAGGATGTTTTCTGATATAAAGTCCAGGTGGTTCGTAGGCTCATCTAAGAGTAAAAAATTGGCCTCCGAAATAAGGGTTTTGGCCAGAGCTACACGAGATTTTTCTCCTCCTGAAAGCACTTTAATTTTTTTAAAAACATCATCGTCACTGAAAAGGAAACATCCTAATATCTGCCTCAATTCAAGTTCTGTTTTTTCGGAACCCGCTTGTTTTAACTCTTCAATAATCTCATTATTCACTTGAAGTGCTTCCAATTGATGTTGAGCATAGAATCCTCGTATTACATTGTAACCTTCTTCCCGATTACCTTCAATTGATTCCGTACCCGCAATAATTCTGAGTAATGTGGATTTACCTTTGCCATTGGCCCCAATTAAAGCGATTTTATCACCTCTTTCGATTCCTGCTGTAGTATTTTTTAATATTTGAAGGTCGTCATAAGCCTTTGAAACATCATCCAGTTTGATGATATGACGCCCAGACTTCTGTTTGAAGCTAAATTTGAAATTAACAGCGGCATTTTCATCTACTACATCCTCTATTTTTTCCATTCGGTCCAGCGACTTTACCCGCGATTGAACTTGACGGGCTTTAGTGGCTTTAGCCCGAAATCGCTCAATGAACCGCTCCGTTTGCTTTATTTTTTGCTGTTGGTTCTCGTAAGCGTTTTTTTGTATTTCAGAGCGTAGTTCTTTTTCCTCAAGGTAGAAATTGTAATTTCCTTCGTAGGCGGTTAACTCACAGTTAGCCACTTCTACGATCTTCGATACGCAATTATTAATGAATAATCGATCGTGAGAAACTACAATTAC
>JBCCSU010000162.1:0-10732 GCA_039199635.1 Bacteroidota bacterium
CGAAAATCAGTTTCTTTCTATCACACCAGAATCAAAGCTCTTTTATTTCGTAAGCCTATGTTTTAGCGAAGAATGGCTTTCAGGAAAAAGGAGATTATTTTCTCAATAGCTGCCACGGGCTTAAGCCCATGGCAACTCATATGACTAGGAAAGGCTTTAGCCACTAAATTAATCAAAACTGTATTTCTTCATAAATTGGTCATATTCCTCCTGAAAGCTCTTTTTGCGGTGATGCTCCTGTTGGCGCGAGATGTAATTTCGTACCTTGTTCAATTGGGATTCGCTTATCGACACAGCGAAATACTCGCTTTGCCAAGCAAACTTGCCCTTGATTAAATCTTGTTGATTAATCCAAAACGCTGACTCACCTTTAATGAGTTGCATTGTTTTAGCCAGTGTTTGGTCACCTTTTAGTGAGATAAGACAATGTAAATGGTCTAGATGCCCATTAATACAGTCCAAGTAAATACCTTTTTCTTTAGCATTTGCTTTGATATGGTCGATTACAGACTTTCTTATCCCTTCTTTAAGTAAAGGAACTCTGTTTTTAGTAGACCATACGGCATGAATCCAAATTTTGATAAATGGCATCTGTGGTTAGTTATTGGCTAAAGCCATTTCCTTTTCAGCCTGAAACCCTGGGCTAAAGCCCATGGCAATTGTCTAGCCATAAATAAAAGACATCAATTTTAAAACTTTTTTCCTCAATATAGCATACCTTTTAAGGTAAGTAGTTCTCATAGCTTACCAATCCTTCCAAATTTATAAAATAATGAGAGTCTCTATGGGAAACTTCTTATCTAAGAGGCTGAAGCAAATGAGAAAGCCCATTAATTTTTATTTCGTAAATTGTGGCTAAAAGCATTCCTAGTCTGCCTTTTGGGAAGCCTTCACTATGGAACCACTCCAAATAATGTATAGGCAAATCACAAATAACATGTCCTTTGTATTTTCCGAAAGACATTTCTATGCGTACGAGATCGGTTAGTATCTTTCGGTCTAACTGCATTTATGCTTTTATCAATTCTTTCCAAGTTCCTTTTAAGCGATTGTACTTAATGGTGCTTGGAAGTGCCTTCCACCAATATTTGTTCATTTCTACGGCAAAGGACGGTTGCATGTAACAGTTAATGGTACAACCCTCACATTCCGGGAGCCGGCCTTCCAGGGCCACTAGCTTTTGGACTTCCTCTGACCGGTAGAGATTTGCCAAATTATTGTCAATAGGTATTTCTTTTATACCTAGATGATAGCAAGGAAGAACTAATTCATTGTTAGGTGAGATTACAATGGTAGAACTTCCGGCCTTGCATACCGGATTACTAACCTGATTTCCACCATCCTTTCTCAACTGAATAAAACCTTCATTCAAATAAACCCCTGGTTTCTTACCCCATTTCGATATCAACGCTAGCGTTTTGGTAGACATGGCCATCCCAGTATCTACATCATTATAATCAAATGCCGGGTTGAGGATCAATACCAGCCCGTTTGGGCGACATATCTGACGATAGACTTCCTCAATCTGGTGTACGTTTTTTTCAAAAACGGTGAAAATAATGTCTGGTCTTTCACCCAACTCATTGGCAATGGTTATAGAATCCATTACCGAGCTAAAACAACGCACTCCACGTGATTGGTTATGTTCTTTTTCATTAGGGGAATCCAGCGAAAAGTGCAGCATGTCTATTTTCCCTTTTAGCTTAAGTGCCCATTTTGGATACAGTAAGCAATTTGTGGTTATAGTTGTGATAAACCCTAATTCCTTTGCCAACGATAAAAGTTGATCGATGTCCTTATGCAAAAGAGGTTCGCCCCCTGTAAAGTCAATTACTTTCACGCCGAGTTCCTTTAGGGCTATTAGATTTTGCTTGGCCGAATGAAGATCAACATAAGGTGATGGGCGCTCCCAGATATCACAAAAGCCGCACTTCGCATTACACCGATAGGTAACATAATAATTGCAAAGTACAGGATGGGAGATCAACCGCATAGTGCATGAAGATACCCGCAAAAAGAGATAAAAGGAAAGCCTATGAATGAGTAATTTGAGGTATCTAACTTAAATAAGGTTAAAATGGACGTTATTTCAATTCAAGAATTAAAATCAAAAGAAGTTATGCCCGGCTTTAATGGGAAATTTATTCATTCAAAACACATGACCCATGCTTACTGGGATATTAAGGCTGGAGCGGAGTTACCCGAACATCATCATGTGCATGAGCAAGTGGCAAACATCCTGGAAGGTGAGTTTGAATTCACCGTGAATGGAGAAACTAGGATTTGCCAGGCAGGCGATGTGGTGGTTTTAAGATCGAATATCCCACATTCGGGAAAGGCCATTACAGACTGTAAAATACTGGACTTATTCTCACCTCCGAGAGAGGACTTGCTTTAGGGTTTTACTCCATTCAGAAATTAGGGTACATTCTCCAGTTGCAACAAACTCAAAAACTTTAAATGTGTTTGCTTTAATAGAATAAGGTAATTCTGGCCAGAAAAACATGTTTTTAAGAAAAGGTATTATAGCGACCTCCGGATTGTTTTTATGCTTATTTCTGGTCGTTCATCTTTCGGCCAATTGTATTCTGTTATTCCCGGAAGAGATGGCGCGAGAAGCCTACAACTCTTATTCTACTGCTCTTCGGGAAAGTCCTATGATCAAAATTGTGGCGTATCTGTTATACGCCTCTCTTATTTTTCATGTGGTCTACGCAGTGATAGTCACCTACAAAAACAGAAAAGCGAAGCCTGATCCGTATGTGTTAAACCGGTCTAATGAAAACAGTACTTGGACCTCTCAGAACATGGGGTTAATCGGCATTTTTATTTTGATTTTTATTGTTATCCACCTAGCTAACTTTTGGGCACGGATAAAATTAGGATTAGGCGAGAGTGTAGGCTTGGATAGCCGCGGACACGTAGATGTATATGAAGTCACCTATGCCCTATTTCAGAATATTTACTATGTCTTGTTCTACAGTATCCTTATGGTGCCTCTTGGTTTACACCTGAATCATGGGCTTAAAAGTGGATTTAAAACACTTGGTTTTTTTCATAAAAAGGGGTTAAAAATTTTGGCCAAAGTTTCACTGGTTTATGCGGTTATCATCTCTGTTGGCTTCGGCGTGATTCCGTTAATTGTATACTTCAAATAGGAAGATATGGTGAAGCTGAATGCAAAGATCCCAGAAGGTAAGTTGGAAGAAAAGTGGCGTAACTATCAGGCACAAAGCAGCCTGATCAATCCTGCGAATAAGAAAAAGCTCAACGTAATAGTGGTCGGATCAGGATTGGCCGGTGCAGGCGCGGCTGCCACACTGGCTGAATTAGGCTATGAAATAAAATGTTTCTGCTACCAAGACTCGGCACGCAGGGCGCATTCGGTCGCTGCTCAAGGCGGAGTCAATGCTGCTAAAAACTATCAGCATGATGGAGATAGTGTGTGGCGTATGTTTTATGATACGTTGAAAGGGGGAGATTTTAGATCAAGAGAAGCTAATGTTTACCGGCTAGCTGAACTTTCAGCGCCTTTGATCGATCATTTCACACAGCAAGGGGTACCCTTTGCCCGTGAATACGGTGGCGTTTTAGTTAACCGAAGCTTTGGAGGGGTGCAAGTTCAGCGGACTTTTTATGCGCGTGGTCAGACGGGCCAGCAGTTGCTTCTGGCAGCCTATTCCCAGCTCTATAAAATGATTAAAGCCAAAAAAGTAGAGATGCTTCCTAGGCATGAAATGATGGACTTGGTAGTCATCAATGGTAAAGCCAAAGGCATCATCGCCAGAGACCTAAGAAATGGAGAACTCAAGCGTTTTGTAGCGGATGCGGTTGTACTGGCCACTGGCGGTTATTCGCGGGTGTTTCGGCTTTCTACGTTGGCCATTGGATGCAATGGAAGTGCTATTTGGAAAGCGCACAAGCGCGGAGCTTTCTTCGCCGCACCCAGTTTCACACAGATCCACCCAACGGCATTACCACAGTCTAGTGAAGCCCAATCGAAACTTACTTTGATGTCTGAGTCTTTACGGAATGACGGACGTATATGGGTGCCTAAAACTAAAAATGAGACTAGAAAAGCAAATGAAATACCTGAGAAGGACCGAGATTATTACCTGGAGCGTAGGTACCCAAGTTTCGGAAATCTGGCACCTCGTGATATTGCCTCTAGGGCAGCAAAAGAAAGAATTGATGCAGGTTACGGTGTAGGGAGATTGAAAAATGCGGTTTACCTGGATTTCATGCACGCTATTGAGCGTTTTGGTATGGATACGATTAAAGACCGCTATGGAAATCTTTTTACCATGTACCAGAAGATTACCGGTATTGACGCTTACCAAGAGCCTATGCAAATATCACCGGCGGCACACTTCTCCATGGGAGGTTTATGGGTAGACTATGAATTGATGACCACTATTCCAGGATTGTATGCGGTGGGTGAATGTAACTTTTCTGACCATGGGGCCAATCGACTTGGTGCTAATTCACTGCTTCAGGCCAGTGTTGATGGGTATTTTATCTTGCCGAATACAATCAATAATTATCTGTCAGGAGCTCTAAAAGAGGAACCTGAAACCATAAATCATCCTGAATTCATTAAAGTGGAACAGGAAGTCCGTGAGCATATTTATCGCCTTATAGCGGTCAATGGCACTAAAACGGTTGATCATTTTCATCGAGAGTTAGGCAAAATAATGTGGCAGGAATGTGCTATGAGCCGGAACAAAAAGGGTTTGGAAAAGGCCATTGACGAAATTGAAAAGCTTAAGGTAGATTTTTGGAATGATGTGAAGGTTACCGGTCATGATAAAGAACTTAATCCTGAGCTTGAAAAGGCGCTCCGTTTGGCTGATTTTATTGAATTGGGATTGCTGATGTGTACAGATGCGTTAAATAGGGAAGAGTCTTGTGGTGCCCATTTTAGGGAAGAGTACCAAACCGACGAAGGAGAAGCGGTTAGGGTTGACGAGAAGTACTCCTTCGTTTCAGCTTGGGAGTATAATAATGGAAACTTCAAACTTCATGAAGAAGCTTTGGATTTTGAATCTGTAAAGCCAACCGTAAGAAGCTATAAATAGGCAAGGATGAAAATTACATTTCGTATTTGGAGACAGTCAGACCCACAGGAAAAAGGAGAGCTAAAGGATTACGAGGTAGACGGGCTCACCGAAGATATGTCATTTTTAGAGGCGCTGGACCATTTAAATGAAACTCTTGTCCTAAAAGATGAAAGAGTTATCGCCTACGAATATGACTGTCGAGAGGGAATATGTGGTCAGTGCGGTGTATTTATCAACGGCAGGGCGCACGGTCCTCATGATAATATGACTACCTGTCAGCTCCACATGCGCAGTTTTAATGACGGAGACACTATTGTGGTAGAACCTTGGCGTGCAGGGGCCTTCCCTGTAGTCAAAGACCTGATGGTCGATCGTTCAGCTTTTGATCGGATAATAGGCGAGGGCGGTTTCATCAGTGCGAAAACCGGTACAGCACCTGAGGCCAACGCCATTCCGATAGGGAAAGAGATTGCTGACCGAGCTATGGATGTAGCCGCCTGTATAGGCTGTGGAGCATGTGTAGCTACCTGCAAAAACTCTTCGGCCGCTTTGTTTACTGCTGCTAAGATCAATCATTTGAATTCGCTTCCGCAAGGTAAACCTGAGCAGCATAAACGTGTACTGAACATGACCCGACAGATGGAATATGAGGGGTTCGGTCACTGCACATTCACCGGGTCATGTGAGGTGGAATGCCCGGAAAATATATCCATTACCAACATCGCGGAAATCAACGGGAGGGTCATCAAGGCAAATATTTTTGGGTGATTAGAAACTATTTGAAGTTGCCGTTTTGGCTTTATACATCACTGAGTTGCTTTTGGAGGTAATTGAGTAGTGGCAATCTGCGGTTATTAAAACACTTTGTCCCTTTTCAATTCGAAGAGAGTCATGGTTGTGTTCTAACATATCTACTAAGCCATTCATGTTCAAGATAATCTCACAGGATTCTGAATAGCCCTGGTATTGCTCTCCTTTTTTGATTGAAATTTTACTCAATTCAAAATCCGGCGCAGGAGAGAAATATTTTACTTCCATTTGATCAGGCTGTAGTTCGCCTTCAATGATATCAGGGGTAGTTGCTTCAAATTTTACAATTTTCAAAAGTTCTTTCGTATTTACGTATTTCGGTGTTAAACCACCTCTAAGTACATTATCCGAATTAGCCATAAGTTCCATATTCTGACCTTCCAAATAGGCATGTGGTACTCCGGCATTTTGAAAAATAGCCTGTCCGGCCGCTAATTTCACTATGTTAAAAATGTAAATGGAAAAAATACCGGGATCAAATCCATAATACTCAAAGGCCTTGGCGGCCCAGAAGTCTGCAGAATTTTTAGAAAGTTCATTTTGATGAAATCTGGGTAAAATGCGGTCTTTAAGCGGTTTTAGAACCGCTTCAATTTGTTGCTTACTATGCAACATCACCTTTTCATATAGCCCCTTATACCCAAGTTTTTCAACCACGGGCATCAGATATTTTAATTCCGGGGTATCCTTTAAAGTATCTGCTAGTTCGTTCTTTGGCTTGAACCCATGAAGTAACCAGAAATCGCTCAAAGCTACCATAATCTCAGGTTTGTGATTATCGTCTTTATAGTTTCTGTTTGCTGCTTGTAGGTTTATTCCCTTTTCATTTTCAGCGGCAAACCCCATTTCGGCTTCTTTCTTGGTAGGATGAACCTGTATCGACAGCATGTTCTTTACGTCCAAAACTTTAAAAAGATAAGGTAGCCGCCCAAACATTGTGGCGGTTTGATGGCCTAGTCGGTCTAGCGGAGCTTCTCTAATGAAATCATTGAGAGTTTGTTCATTATCTACCAACACAGAAGGCGAATTATCATGGGCTCCCAGCCAGTATTCGGCAACGGGTTTATCACGGCTATTCCTTCCCAAAAGTTCAGGTATGAAACTACGTCCTCCCCAGGCGTAATTTTGAATTTTACCCTCTAGTCGATAAATCTTTTTCATGCGCGCTCTATTGCTATTATCCTTATTTAATTTTTTCCAAAAGGAAACTCACAATATTAAGATAATAAATAGTGACGTGTGGTACTATGAAAGCCACAACTATGGCGTAAAACTAAAAAACCCCGACATTTCTGTCGAGGCTTTTGTACCCGGGGCGGGACTTGAACCCGCACGGGCACAATGCCCACAGGATTTTAAGTCCTGCGTGTCTACCAATTCCACCACCCGGGCCTAAGCTACAACGTAGTCTTAGTATAATAAGAATGCCTGCGTAAGCAGGCATTAGAGAGCGAGAAACGGGGTTCGAACCCGCGACCTCAACCTTGGCAAGGTTGCGCTCTACCAGCTGAGCTATTCTCGCAAGTGGACTGCAAAGTTAGTTAAGGCACACAATTTTACAATACCTGTCTGCTTTTTTTCTTAGTTCCCCATGCCACTACTTTTTCGCCCAATTATCTCGTAAGGTTACTGTTCTATTGAAGATTTTTTTATCCGTATTAGAGTCCGAATCCACAATGAAATACCCTTGGCGCTCAAATTGAAATTGATGCCCCGGAATGGCATCAACTAAAGAAGGTTCTACTTTCACATCATCCAAAATGGTCAAAGAATCTGGGTTTAAATGATTCAAGAAATCGTCTTCCACTTCATTCATGTTCTCTGTCTTAAACAGACGATCATAGAGCCTAACTTCTACTGAAGCGGCATGTTTTGCCGATACCCAACTGAGTGTACCTTTAACTTTTTTGCCGCTAGTATCCTGCCCACTCTTAGAGTTGGGGTCATAGGTACAGAGTATTTCTGTAACGTTTCCATCCCCATCTTTTTTATAATCTTCACACTTGATGATGTAAGCGTATTTCAGGCGCACTTCTCTATCGGGTCCTAAACGAAAGAACTTGCGGGGTGGGTCTTCCATAAAATCATCTCGCTCAATGTAGATTTCGTTTGAAAATGGGATCTCGCGTTTGCCTGCGGATTCATCTTCCGGATTATTCACCGCAGAAAGCATTTCCTCTTTTTCAGAAGGATAATTTGTAATAGTCAGTTTTATAGGATTCAAAACTCCCATGACCCGATTGGCCTTTTTGTTGAGGTCTTCTCTCACGCTATACTCCAATAGAGCGACATCGGTCAGGCTATCTCGCCGGGCTACACCTACTTTGTGTACAAAGTTTTTAATGGACGCTGGCGTATATCCTCTTCTTCTGATCCCTGAGAGGGTGGGCATTCTCGGATCATCCCAGCCGTTAACAAATTTACCTTCCACCAATTGAAGTAGTTTACGTTTACTTACTACCGTATAGCCTAGGTTTAGACGTGCAAATTCTGTTTGTTTTGAGGGAAAAATATCCAATTGTTCGATCAGCCAATCATATAAAGGACGATGTACTTCGAATTCTAACGTACACAGGGAATGGGTAATTCCTTCTATACTATCCGATTGACCATGTGCAAAATCATAGGTAGGATAAATGCACCATTCATTCCCTGTGCGATGGTGCTCCACATGCCGAATTCTATAAAGAATGGGATCACGCATATGCATGTTAGGAGAAGTCATATCTATCTTAGCACGCAGTACCATGGCACCATCAGGATGTTTTCCTGATCTCATTTCCTCAAAAAGGGTTAGATTTTCATCCACCGAGCGGTTTCGCCTAGCGCTTTCTTTTCCGGGTTGGGTAGGCGTTCCACGTTCGGAGCGGATTTGTTCTACCGGCGTATCATCAACATAAGCCTTACTGTCTCTGATCAGTTTCTGAGCCCACTGATAAAGCTGGCTAAAATAATCTGAGGCGAATAATGCATTACCATGCCATTGGTAGCCTAACCATTCTATATCTTTCTTAATGGCTTCTACGTATTCCGTACTTTCCTTTTCGGGATTGGTATCGTCAAAACGAAGGTTACATTTTCCCCCGTATTTTTCCGCCAAACCAAAATTGAGTACGATAGATTTGGCATGACCAATATGAGGATACCCGTTAGGTTCAGGGGGAAACCGGGTATGTACAGTTTTCTGCAGCTTACCGGTTTTAATATCTTCCTCAATATGTTGCTCTATGAAATTTAAAGACGGTTTTTCGGCCTCTCCACTCATGAAGTATTTAGTGTTAAAGTGAATTACAATGTTAAACAATTTTGAAATGAGCCATTAACAATGAGCAATGAGCCATTAACAATTAACAACCAGCGCCCAGCATATGGCATCAAATACCAACTTTTAATTAAATTCGTGAGGTGTACGCTATTGTTGACATTGAGACTACCGGGGGTTTTGCAGGCAAAAGCAAGATCACTGAAATAGCTATTTTTATCCATGATGGAGAAAAGATTGTTGATCATTACGAAACGTTGATCAATCCGGAGCAGTACATTCCCGACTATATTACTGGCCTCACTGGAATTTCGAATACTACAGTAAAAAATGCTCCTACTTTTAAGGAAGTGGCGGCTACGGTTCATGAAAAATTGCAGGGTAATATTTTCGTGGCTCATAATGTACATTTTGATTATTCTTTCGTGAAGGCGGCGCTGGAGGAAAGTGGCTTTGAAATGGGGAGTAAAAAGCTCTGCACAGTCAGATTGTCTCGAGGTATATTTCCCGGATTAAGGTCTTACGGACTGGGTAATCTTTGTGAATATTTTAAGATTGAAATAGAGGAGCGTCACCGTGCCGGTGGTGATGCTCGTGCTACCTCTATTTTGTTCGGAATGCTACTCAAAGAGAATCCCGAGTTTGTGCAAGTGGCACTGCATCGTTCTTCTAAGGAAACCACATTACCTCCTCATTTACCTAAAGAAGAATTTTATGCCCTGCCGGAAGCGCCCGGCGTTTACTATTTTATGGATGGTAAGAATGAGGTGATTTATGTAGGAAAGGCCGTCAACATTAAGAAACGTATCAGCAGTCATTTTTCAGGGCGCTCTAAGGATCCCCGAAATCAATATATACGTAACGAGATCCATCATATACAATTTGAGCTTACTGGAAATGAGCTATTGGCTCTCGTACTCGAGTCTCAAGAAATCAAACGACTTTGGCCTAAGTACAATCGATCGCAGAAACACGCTAATAATCAATGGACGATCTATAGTTATGAAGACCGGACGGGTTATCTCCGTTTGAATGTTAGTAAGGTAGTTAGAGGAAGTAAAGGTCTGAGCCTCTTTAATAATCACGCCGATGCATGGCATTTTTTGATAAATAAGGTCAGGGAATATGAACTTTGTCCTAAGTTGAGTGGTATCCAGAAATCATCAGAAGCGTGTTTTGATCATTCTGAGGGTAAATGCAATGGCGCATGCATTTTAGAGGAAGCAAAGGTTAAGTATAACAGGAGAGTTATGGACTTTATAAGTTCATTACACAACGTGAAAGAATCTTATGCAATAATGGGCGCTGGCCGCTTCGAGGATGAGACCGCCGTGATCCTTCTGGAAGAAGGCAAGTATAAGGGGTTTGGATTTTGCGATAGTCGGTATGAAATCACTTCACTGGCAGATGCCCGAAGTATTATTGAACCACAGCAAGGCACTGTTGAAGTAGAAAGGTATCTGGAAAGTCACTTGAATAGTACGGAGTCAGTAGTGGTTAGTTTATAGTAGTGAGCCTTTAGTCGCTTGAGTCCGTTCTCATTACTAAATACTAAATACTAAATACTAAATACTAAATACTAAATACTAAATACTAAATA
>JBCCSU010000163.1:0-10528 GCA_039199635.1 Bacteroidota bacterium
GAAGAGCTTAATTATAAGCACATGCACTATTTCTTGCCCTATATGCATCTTCGAAAGTATAAAAAAGATGAGGTAGTTTTCTTTAGAGGAGATCCGAGTCAGGCGCTATATTTAGTGAAAAAGGGGCGGGTATCCTTAAATATTGATGTTTCTAATAGCTTTGAAAATCTTACTACTGTAGGTCCGGGTACTGCTCTCGGGGAGAGTTGCTTGGTCAAGGATTCCAATCGTTTATTGAACGCCATTATCATTTCTGAAGATGCTGAATTCTATGTGATTTCACAGGATAACATATTTGATATTTTTGACAGTCACCCTAAAATTAAAATGGTGATGTTCGAGGCGCTGGCAGAACTTTATAATGACTATAATTCCAAACTGTTTAGTGCTTATAAAGCCTCAGGAGGCTTTTTTAATCTTAGTCGGGTTTATTTAAAAGAGAATTAATTCTTATTTACCTTATGCGCCAATAGTGGTGTTTTGTCGTTAATTTTGTCTTGGGAATATTCCTCAACTCTAAATTATCCTAATATGAAAATTACAGTAGTAGGTGCAGGTGCTGTTGGCGCTACTTGTGCTGAAAATATTGCCAGAAAGCAATTAGTGGAAGAAGTAGTTTTGTTGGACATAAAAGAAGGTCTGGCTGAAGGAAAGGCCATGGACATGAATCAATGTGCTACCTTAAACAGCTATGACACCCGCGTGATTGGATCATCCAATGATTACAGTGCTACGGCAGATTCAAGTGTAGTCATCATCACCTCAGGTATTCCCAGAAAACCAGGAATGACACGAGAGGAACTAATCGGAACGAATGCCGGTATAGTAAAATCAGTAACAGAAAATATTCTTAAGCATTCTCCGAATACGATTATCGTGGTGATCTCCAACCCTATGGACACCATGACTTATTTATCCGTAAAATCAAGCGGCCTTTCCAAAGAAAAAGTGATTGGGATGGGAGGAATATTGGATAGTAGCCGCTTTAAATATCGTTTAGCTGAGGCTATACCATGCTCTCCGAACGACTTGCAAGGTGTAGTGATTGGCGGCCACGGAGATACTACCATGATTCCACTTATCAACCACGCCACCTATAACAGTTCACCGGTAACCAATTTTCTCTCTTCAGAACAGCAGGAATCCGTAGTTAAAGAAACAATGGTGGGTGGTGCTACCTTAACTAAGCTAATAGGTACATCAGCCTGGTATGCACCAGGTGCGGCTGGCGCTTATTTGGCCGAGAGTATAGTTCGAGACCAAAAGAAGCTTTTCCCTTGCTGTGTATATTTGGATGGTGAGTATGGTCAGTCCGACATCTGCATAGGTGTACCTGTGATCGTTGGAAAAAACGGATGGGAAAAAATAGTGGATTATAAGCTATCAGATACGGAACAGGCCAAATTTAATGATAGTGCTGATGCCGTTCGTAAAATGAATAGTGTTTTAGGTGAAATGAATTTAATCTAAAGACAATTCAAATAATCAGGGGCTGAATGCGAGGCTTTTGCCTTGAATTCAGCCTTTTTTATAGGTGTACAATGAGCCAATTTACTTTCAATAGGGTACTTACTTACTTTTTCAGAGGGCTTCTTTTCGTTGTCCCCTTAGCACTAACTATCTACATTATTTATCAAACTTTAGACTGGTTAGACGGTCTGATACCCATTAATGTTCCGGGCCTCGGTTTACTTATTATAGTTGCGGCTATCACTCTCTTAGGTTATCTGGCTTCCTTTTTCATTACTCGCCCTATTTTTGTCCAGTTTGAAAAGTACTTCAGCAAAATTCCTTTGGTCAGTATCTTATATAGTTCAATCAAGGATCTTATTGGAGCTTTTGTGGGCGATCAAAAAAAGTTTAACGTTCCAGTCACAGTGGCTTTAGACGATAAAGGAGATGTGCTGAAAGTAGGTTTTATTACGCGAGAAGATCTTGCTGTACTTGATTTAGCTGGTTTTGTATCAGTATACCTACCTCATTCTTATAACTTTAGCGGGAATCATTTTTTAGTAGAGAAAACTAAGGTTAAGCGACTGAATATGAATTCTACTGCCGCCATGAAATTTGTAGTAAGTGGCGGAGTGAGTGGCCTAGATGCGCCCCCTAAAGTTTGATGCAACTTCTACTTAGGCCACGCGTTCCCGACCAGCTTCCATTACGGCATATTTTTTGATTTCCTCGAAAGTGGAGGTTTCAAGTGTGTCTTCTGCTTTACCAACATTCTCCGGTACATAAGCGCCTTCTTGTTCCCACCATTTATGGGCATTGTCTCGCGCGGTTTTCTTATCTACGTCAAATAAATTGATGTACGAATCAGAAACCATCCATGCTTTTTCTACTGTACTGTATTTTTCGAAGATCATGAACCGCATCTTCGTAGCCATTTCGTCATTACCTTTAAAGTGCGATACGGTGTAGGACATCGTTTCGGGCTCTGTCATAATATTATCCCAAAACTTTTTTGAAGTGACTACTTGAGAGGTAGTAAGCAAATATCCGTAACCTTTCTCTACTGGCTCCTTACTAATATCACAAGAGGCTTTAAATTGCTTTTTCTTTTTACCGAATAAATTGTTAATAAATGACATGTTGTTTGTTTTGAGTTCTGACTATTTGACCAAAGTCAACCTATAATCAGACGTTCTCTTATTTTTAAAGTTACACTAATTTTGATTTTTTCTGGCTTCCAGAACCCTTTCATATTGCCCAATAAACTCATCTATCCGGGCTGCGGGTATTTTTTTGGCTATGATCTCTTTCTCTCGATTCAATACATAGATGGTGGGTGTGGTCATAGCATCATAGAGTTTTTGATGACTCACGGTGTAGGTGCGCGGGCCATTCACATTAACCCATTCATCCATGTTCATAGTAGTAATATATTCATTCATTTTCGCCATTGAAGTATCCGCTGAAACAGTAAAGATACCTACATCATGTAGGGTAGTCTCATAAAATTCTTTCAGTTTAGGTGTTTCTTTTTTACAATGGCCACAGTCAGGATCATAAAAATAAATGACCGTATAATTATGATCCAGGCTATACAATTCCTGCCGCTGAAGGTTCTGATCCTGCATGATCAAATTAGGAGCTGCCATGCCTACCAGGCTTGAACGTAGCTGATCTGCACGTTCTTTTAAATTTTCTTTAAGTTGTTCATTGGCCCAGAAATCCATTTCTCCTGAAGCGAAATAGGTGTCATAAAGATGTACATATACCTCATCCAGTCCCATAATTTCAGGATTTTGATACTTTAGGGTTACCGTCCACACTAAATACTTATATGTATCTTGATTTTTCTTCGCTTTAGAGGTCATTTGAGAAATAGCATGAATAACGGAGTCTGGGTTAGGTACCACGAGCCGATCAAGATATTCCTCTACTTTTTTTGCATAAATCGGTTGAGAAAGCCGAAGTAGAGTAGGATTACCCAGATCAAACCCATCCCAAAAATGATCTTTATAATAACGATACTGCCATGTTTTGGCATCCTCACCTTCTTTATAAGCAGGAGCATCTGGGATATTGAGTCGTTTATTTGCGCTCATTATGGTAGCTAGGATACTCTCAGGATATTTTTCCAGGATATCATTAACACGTGACTCCACTTTAGCGCTTACCTGATCTAGCCTAGCTCTTGCTTTAACTTTATCACTTTCTGAAGCAAGGCTGTCCTGAACAATGCTTACAAAAGGGCGCGCTTCTTCGTTTCTATCAGCATTAAAGAGCATATCCTCAAGGAATAGTTGATTATCTACATCGCCAGAAACGACCATTTTACGCACATAATCCGGATGTTGGGTAGTAATAGTAAAATCCTGATCCCTGCCGATCACAAAGTCAAACAACCGCATTTTGTTGAGGACTAAAAAATACATGCCTGGCTCAAGCTGGTGTGTGCCTTTAAAAACAAATTCACCTTCAGCATTGGCTTTAGCCGTATCCTTCACATAGGTGCTCTCACCAAAGAAATTGCCAAGCAGAAAGGTAGTATCTGATAAACCTTCAATTTTAAATTTTAGATTGTAACCCTGGCCGTAGGAAGATGCTCCTAAACCCAAGACCATAAACAATAGAAAAACTCTGCGCATATCGTATTTAGTCGGCTAACGGTAGCCATCTATTCTCAGTTCAATGTTAATCGGTTGCAATCTTTTTGCCAACAATTTATTAAAAGAGATAGATATCATGTTTACAAGAAGGTGAATTAAGGAATTGAGAGCCCTTAACACCAAATTTGAAATCATGAAAAGCTCATTTCCTTTTTTGTTAACCATTATCATTATTCCATTTTTCTTCTCCTCCTGTGGTGATGACGATAATGAAACCCCCTCAGGACCATCTTTGGGTGATTTTAGCCTGACCATAACTGATGGTGGTAACGAAACTTCACTTACCGGAGAAGCGGATTACAGGGGTAGCTCCGGATTTATCAATAATACCACTCGGCACATTATGGATCTGAACCCTACTGATGATGATGCTGGAGATATCTTAGTTAACATACTGCTAGATCGTTCAGAGGGTGTCTGGCAAGCTGGTGCTTATCCGCTAGGACGAATTTCTCCTGTGAGTAATATTGAACCACCCGTTGCTGAGTTCTACTTTGTAGGTTCAGATACCTATAAATTTGTGGATAATTCAGGTACGGTCACTATCACGGAAATAACGGAAGATGGTGTGAGAGGATCCTTTGACGTTTCCATTCAAAACGATGTAACGGGTAATTTTGCCAGATTTAAAGGCAGTTTTTTTGCCGAAGATTAACCATTCATGGGTTTCTTTGGAAGACAGTCACATTAGCTGTACGATACCCGATGGTTGATACACTTAATTTTAGCTGGAGTTCAATTAATACTACGCCTGTCAATTTATGCGTAATAATTCACTCAAAGATATACTTAGAGGTATCAATTAACCGCATCATGGTGATCTGGTCATAGTACCTAACGCGTTTGTACCTAGTCACTGACTTATTGACTTAATCTTCTGCGAGTCAGGCAATAAACATTGGCATACTTGCGTCATTGTAATAGTTTTGCGACTTCGAAGAGAATATGTCAATACTCGTTCAGGATCTTGTTAAAACGTTCGGCACACAAAATGCCATCGACTCAGTTTCTTTTGAAGTTGGGGAAGGAGAAATTGTAGGTTTTCTGGGGCCAAATGGTGCCGGAAAGTCCACCACCATGAAGATAGTGACTTGTTTTCTACCACCTACCGCCGGTACCGTAAAAGTCCACGGTTTTGACGTAGTGGATCAACCTAATAAGGTAAAAAAGATAATAGGTTACCTGCCGGAGCATAACCCGCTTTATCTGGATATGTTTGTCCGTGAATACTTGGCCTTTGTGGGCAAAGTCCACGGAATGAATAGGGGTAAATTGATCTCTAGAATAGAAGAAGCAGTTTCCTTATGTGGCTTATCCAAAGAGCAAAACAAAAAAATAGAAGCTCTTTCCAAAGGCTACAGGCAGCGAGTAGGTCTGGCACAAGCACTTATTCATGATCCTAAAGTATTAATTCTGGATGAACCTACTACCGGTCTTGATCCCAATCAAATCGTTGAAATTAGAAACCTGATACGCTCTGTGGGGAAGAATAAAACGGTTCTGTTTAGTTCTCACATCATGCAGGAAGTACAGGCCCTATGTGATCGTGTAGTGGTCATTAATAATGGCCGGCTGGTCGCAAATGATAATATCGATAGTCTGAAAACAGAGGAGCGAAAAAGAGTAGTGATCAGAGCCGAGTTTTCCGGCCACGTTAGCCTAGAGGATCTGCAGGAGATTGAAGGTATTCTAAACGTAGACGACCTTGGCGATAATAATTTCTCAATTAATGCCGAGGCAGACCAGGATATCAGGCCAGCTATATTTAATTATGCCTCTGATCAAGGATTGACCCTTCTGGGATTACAGCAGGAAGAAACCTCTATGGAAACCGTATTTCAGGAGTTAACTAAACCGGACACAACTCCATGATCCAGGTTTTTGCCAAGGAATTTAACAGCTTTTTGAACTCCCTGATTGCTTACATCGTAATCAGTGTGTTTCTCACTGGCATTGGCCTGTTGATGTGGGTTTTTCCTGATACCTCCGTACTGGAATACGGCTATGCCGATATGGAAACCCTTTTTACCTTAGCTCCATACGTTTTTATGTTTTTAATACCCGCCATCACCATGCGAATGTTCGCAGAAGAACGCCGGTCCGGTACCATAGAACTCTTGCTCACCAAACCGCTGACCGATTGGCAAATAATACTGGGAAAATATTTTTCAGGGTGGCTATTAGTAGTTTTTGCTTTACTGCCTACACTAATTTATTATTGGTCAGTCAGTCAACTGGGTAATCCGGTAGGTAATATAGATACGGCTGCGGTGATAGGTTCCTACATCGGATTGATCTTGCTGGGAGGCCTGTTTACTTCCATTGGCATTGTAAGCTCGTTACTCACCACCAATCAAATCGTATCTTTTATCATTGCTGTTTTCTTATGCTTTATTTTTTACTCCGGCTTTAGTTCATTAGCTGCTATTAACGACTGGGGGAGTGGTGCATTGCTGTTTGAACAGTTAGGTATTCTTTATCACTATAATGCCCTGAGTAAAGGCCTGATCGATACCCGGGACGTTTTATATTTCGTTAGTGTGATCCTATTAATGTTACTTTTTACGAAACTGATCTTGGGAAGTAGAAAATGGTAGCGTTAGATAGTAAGAGATTTGGTGATGTTCTCCAATTATTAATTGGTGTTACTCTTATTTTACTTGTCAATATTTTAGCCTCAAAAAACTTCTATCGCTTTGATTTAACGGAAGAACAACGTTTCTCCATTAAACCCGCCACCAAAGAACTACTCAAAGGACTTGATGATGTGGTTTACATCGAAGTTTTTCTGGAAGGAGAGCTCAACTCAGGGTTTAAAAGACTTCGTAATTCTACCCGAGAAACCCTGGAAGCATTTAGGATATACTCCGGTAATAATATTCAATATACGTTTAATGATCCCAGTGCTGCGCTCAGCGAGAGTGCACAAGCTCAGTTTATGCAGGGTTTAAGAGCGCTAGGCATACAACCTACCAATGTAATAGATCAGGAGAACGGTCAACGCATAGAAAAGCTGATCTTCCCCGGAGCCATCGTTTCCTATGGAGGTGTAGAGGAAGGGGTAATGTTACTGGGAGGAAATCAGGCAGCTACGCCTGAGCAAAAGTTGAATCAGTCCATAGAAGAAATTGAATACCAACTTGCCTCGGCCATTCGAAAGTTAACCAGTCTGGAAAGAAAAAGAGTGGGCCTTTTACGTGGGCATGATGAAATGGATTCGCTACAGGTAGAGAGCTTTAACCTTACCCTTGCCGAGAATTATGAATTGGACGAAGTGCGATTAACTTCCCCGGATCTGCCTTCTTTTGATGCATTACTCATAGCCAATCCTAAACAGTCTTTTTCGGAAAAGGAAAAGTACTATCTTGATCAATACTTGCTAAACAATGGTAAGGTTTTGCTGCTGGTAGATAAGTTAAGCGCCAATATGGATAGCGCATCTTCTGAAAATAACTTTGCTTTCCCCATTGACATTAATTTAGACGATCAACTTTTTAATTATGGTGTTCGTATCAATGGCAATCTAATACAGGATAATTCTGCTGCTCTTTACCCGGTAAATGTGGGTAACATCGGAGATCAGCCCCAGATCAAAGGTTTAAAATGGTGGTTTTATCCGGTTATTAATCGTTTTTCAGAACACCCGATCACTAATAATCTGGATGCTGTTTTAGGGCGATTTGTAAGTACTATTGATACGGTTAAAGCCGATGGAATAAAGAAAACCCCGTTGCTATTTACCTCTGATTATTCTCGTGCGGTTAACGCTCCCGTAAAGGTTTCTATTCCTGATCTAAGAAAGCCATTAACCCCAGAAATGCTCAATGAGCGAAACCTTCCCATCGCTTATTTACTGGAGGGCCAATTCCAATCTTTATTTAAAAATAGGTTTAAACCTGAAGGTGTAAACGAGCGTGGCTTTAAAGAAGCTGGAGATGGTAAACTGCTGATCATCGCCGATGGTGATTTTATTCGAAATGAAGTGAGTCCCAGGTCAGGCAGGCCCCAACCGCTAGGTTTCTATCCGTTTGCACAAGGATCCATGTTTGCCAATGAGGACTTTATGTTAAACGCGCTTTCGTACATGCTTGATGAGGAAGGGATTATTACCGCTAGAAATAAAGAGATAAAAATAAGGCCACTGAATAAAGTTAAGATCAATGCGGAAAAACTAAAATGGCAAATGATTAACCTGGTTTTACCCATTGTTTTGGTCTTGCTTTATGGAGTTTTTAGGTTTTATTACCGCAGGAAAAAATTCACAGGCTATCCCACAGAATGAGTCAGCCAAAGAAAAATATCATACTTGCCGTTACCTGGATCGTGCTGGTGCTGGCCACAATTTTGGCCGCAAATCTCCAACAAGACGATAACCGCATTGATGTAGCCAAGGATATTTTTTCCGTCAACGATGTGGCGGCCATAGATAAGGTGACTCTGACCGGCGTTGCTGAAAAGAACACCTTGAGCTTTGCCAATGGCACCTGGATGCTCAATGCTACGTATAAGGCTGATCCCCAGCGAGTGACTGTACTCTTTGCTATTTTGAAACAGAACAAGATCAGAAGAAAGGCAGCCAATAGTTTAGCGGAAAAGTTGGATAGCCTATTAGCCACTGACGGCATATCGGTAAGGTTTATGACCGGTAATCAACTCACCAAAGCGTTTATAGTAGTCGGGTTTGACGGTCTTACTTATTTTAATGACGGAAAGGAGAGTTACGTGGTGGAAATACCGGGTTACAGGGTAGATCTAGCGGGTATTTTTAAGCTTAACGAAGGCGGGTGGAGAAATCCCCTGGTCTTTGATATCAACTGGGCCAACCTACAAAAAGTGGAAATGATCTTTCCGGAGCGACCCAATGAGCAGTTTGAGGTAGTGTACAAAAGACGCTATTACACCATCAACGATATGCTAGAAGTAGACTCTACCAAGCTGACCAATTTCCTGGATGATGTATCCTTGCTGTACGCTAACGATTACCTTAAAAAAAACGATTTAAAATCGTACAGGTCCGATACCTTAAACCCGAAGGCTACTATAGTTATTTCAGACGTGGGTAATAATCAGCATAGCCTAACTATTTATAATGAGCTGCCTGAAAGTGATCTGGTGCTAGGCCTAATTGATTCTACAGATTATGCCACTTTTGATTTTAATATGATCCGCAAGGTATTGCGGCCTAAAAAGTATTTTAAAGCCAAATAGTTGGTCTCTACCGTTGCTGGCTTGTCACGCGTGCTCTTTTGTTGATTACGACCGAAAATTAGCCTGAATTTTAAGCTTAAAGTAACATCATACCGAAAAGTAAAGGTTTACTGCTAAAAACCTTTATTTGTCCAGTATCTCTCCTATTTCTTTCATGGAGATTTCGGACATTTTTTTCATAAGGAAGAAGGGTTGAAAGAATTTGTCAATCAGGCTTAATATCAATTGCCAGGCGAAACTCAGGTGTATGAATTTTTATAGACTAAAAACATGATAATCAATGAGTTAAATATGTTAGATAAAGTATTAACAATTCATTATTGCTATAGAATTTGAAATTATTATTTGAAATTAATACCTTATGTAATTATTTGATAATTAACCATGAGGAATACTATATCTATTGTCGGCTTTGCTTTACTGTTTTGCTTTATTCAATCTTCCAGAGCGCAAGAATCTGCGCCCACCACCGCACCTGAGTCTCAACCCTTTACCTTAAATCCGGATGATCTGGGAAAGGCCGCTCAAAGTGTAAATATGTTTACAGGTGAAGTGAGTTTACCCCTGCCATTGGGTGGAGTTTCAAGCCGCAATGGTTTAAGTGCTTCTATTTCGGCCAGCTACAGTTCTGCCGGAATCACAGAGCAGTATACTACCTGGAACCGGGAGAAGCCTACGGGAGTTTTAGGCCTCGGCTGGACGCTTTCCACCTCAAAAATAGTAAGGGACAATAAACAGACCGGAACTCCGGAAGATGATACGTATTATTTAATTGAAGGCGGGTCTTCTAGCAAACTGGTTCGTATCGGAGGAAGCTCCACGGCCCGACAATATGCTACTGAGAATTATCAATTCTGGAAAATTACTTACTACAGCTCTTCCAAAAAATGGGAGATCACTCGTGAGGATGGTACCTTATATACTTACGGTGGTGCTGAACACGCCAGAGAATATGCCGTACGCTGGGGCAATTGGATTGGAAATTCAGCTCGCACTTCTGGCCAATCGCAGCAGGAGATCAGTTGGAGCCTTTCCGAAATAAGAAATGTGTACAATAACCGTATTTTCTTTGAATATGATAAAGTGGAAAATAAGGTGGGTGGCACATTGGGTCAATATCATACGGAAGCGAGCTACCTCAGCCGTATCCGTTCAGATTTGGGCGCAGAAGTAGATTTTGTTTATGACGATAAAAACGGGAATGA
>JBCCSU010000164.1:0-10353 GCA_039199635.1 Bacteroidota bacterium
ATTCATAATTATTAGTGCAGCGACACTTCAAGCACAGCAACCCTTTATATCAAAAGCGCCTGAATTAGATCCTTTTAACCTTTCTCAAGACCAGCTGGGTTCAGTACAGAATACGGTTAATCTTTTTAATGGCACCGTGAATCTGCCATTGAATCTGGTAAATGTACCCTCTGTCGGAGGGTTAGGTATGACAGTTTCTATTGTTTATAATTCTGCTGATGTAGGCAGGCAGGCCGGGATATGGAATCTGGATGCACCTACTGGAATATTGGGCTTGGGCTGGTCAATGGATATGCCAAAGATTATTGTTAATAATAAAGGGACAGGTACGCGAATCGATGATGATTTTTACTTGATGGAAGGGGGAACTTCAAATAAGTTGATTTTAACAAGCTATAGTACTTCCTTAAAAACTTATTCCACCAAGTCATACCATTTCTGGGTGATTAATTATTATCCGGACACGGAAAAATGGGAGATCATCAAGGAGGATGGTAAGACCTACATCTATGGTGACGTTAACTCAGGAAGGTCCACAGTGCAATATATTGTTAAATGGGGTAATTGGATCGGTAGCAGTTCCAACGTAAACGGACAGGAGCAGCAAGCGCACACCTGGCACCTCTCGCAGGTGGTGAGTACAGGAGGGCACTCCGTAGACTTCACTTATGAAAATGTGAATCAGAAGGTAGGTAGTTCTTCAGGTCAAGAGCATACTGAGGCTTCTTACATTTCTCAAATAGAAGACCCGCTGGGTCGTAAGGTGTATTTTGAATACAAAGAGAAGCTTTCAAATGAGTATATGGAACCACATACCGAGAACGGAACTAATAAAGTAGATGCCTACCAAGAGTCTTACGAGCGTAAATATTTAGACAAAATCTCAGTGCAGGAATCTGATGGTACAGAACAATATTCAATTAGGTTTAATTATCGCACAGACCTACTTGGTACTGGAAACCTTACCAAAAGGTTGCTTACTTCAATCACCAGGTTTAGCGGTCACGGAAGTTCTTTTCCTGAAACGAAATTTAATTATAAAAATGATGGACCAAATAAAGGTGCGCTAAATCGGCTCACCACACCACTCGGAGCTCAGGTTGATTACAATTATAATGATGAAGGAGTTATTATCAATCATTCAAAAAGGGATCTCCAAATTACCGCACCATCTGGTTTCGAGGAACCACGAGTTTTGGTAACGGATGAGTATGTCATAGTGACATGGAGAAAACAAGGCGCCGGAGGTGCGCATACCGATGGTCAAATGGAAATAAAAGTATATGCCTACAGATGGGAGGGTAGATGGCACGAAACATTTTTGCAGACTGTTTATGGTATCACCGCTGAAGACTGGATTCAAAAATTTGATTTACTGATTGAACGTGATTTTTTCGCTTTACTTAAGCCAAATCATAACGGTAACAACTATTCTCTTTTTATATGGAAGAAGGACGAGCTAAGGGCTAATAACTGGCATGGTTATGTCCGTACCATAGATGTAGGAGCAGGGAAGCCCAAGTTGCTAACAGGTGAAAATTTTGTTGCTGTTGGAGAAAGGCATGATGGTGATGTACATACGTTTATTCCGCATGGAGATTCCTGGTATCAGGATAGACACGTTATTTTATCTGAGCCTTTCAAAGAGAATTACTACTACACTGCAAACAATAACTTTATTATTCGTCATTCCACGGCCGGTACAGACAATGTAGATCTACTTTTTCTGGATGAAACCTCTACGTGGCGTGAACGAAATTTTCCACGCAATCATGGTATGAATGCCAACGCGTCAAAGGAATCCTTTTGGCATTCAGGTTCGACCTTTGCCGTCGTAATGGCACAAGGCGGGAATGAGTTTCTTTATCATTGGGATGAAAACTTCAACAATGTAGAAATAACCGATACTGGAATAGGCTATGCGGATAATGGACCGGTAGTTATTATAGATAATTATCAGGCTGGCTTTGTATCAGATGATGAGATGAAGACTTTTCGATTTGACGGAGGAACATGGAATTCTAGACGTGAAACAGGAATTACAACTCCAATTTCTTTTTCACCGCATGGTTTCTTTTATTCAAAAGATAAATACACTTACTTAAAGGAGTTTAATCCTAATTCAGGTTCTTGGGGTCATAAGTCTACCCTCAATAGGGAAGTCCAAACTGGTTCCCAAATTGCCTGGGTACTCGATGGATTGTATCCAGGTAATAATACATTCTTGTTTAAGCGGATGGTATATTATCGTAATACGGCTGGAATATGGTTCGACATTGGCACCAGTTCTCGCTACAGGATAAATAATACCAGAAGTGCTTGGACTAAGCCTTCCGGTGCTATCAATCGGCCCGGCTTCCATATAGGAGATATAAGAAATAGATCTAGTTCCAACTCTAATCATAAAGATCTTCATTTCTACAAAAATGGAAAGCAAAATATATATGCTGATTTGAGTGGATATACGAACCTGATAGAAGACGTTAATGATTCACGACTGATTTCAAATTCCGTAATCGCAGCTTGGTATCCTGTAGATGGTCAAGATAATACTACTAAATTTCGTGATGTTAAAAGCTTATTTTTATACAAAGTACTTGACTATGATGTAGTAGATAAGGTAAACTCTTATCCTGTACAAAGTGTATCGATAACCGGGATCGAAAGCCCAATTCATACCTATTTCAAGTACGAGTTATCGAAGGCCATCACTAGCTCTAATTCAAATTTACCGCTCTTTAACAGGGTGACCGTTATACCCGGATCTGAAGATGGTGTTTCACGGCCTCTAGGTCGTACAGAACAATATTTTTTTAATGGGCTAACAAGTGGGGAGTCCGCTCAGGCTTTTCCTAATGGTAATAGTGGGAATGCGCACCTATATTATCAGGCACTTAAGGGCGTTCCGTATATGACTAAAACCTATGATGCTAGCGGAGGGTTACTTTCGTCTAATTCTACATCCTATAAGCTTACTGAAAAAGGTATAAATGTAGGTCCAAAATCAGTTATCAAAGCCCATTTTGCCAGACCGGTTCAGATAAGTACCGAAAATGACGGCATCAAATCAACCACTTCTATCACATATAACACTGACACTTACCAAAAATCCTCAGAGACTTCAAGCATTGTTTCTGGTGGCACAAGTGCTAATGAAACTCAAGTTTTTTTTAAATATTGGTGGGAAATATACAATACGAACCGGTCCAAGAATATCCTAACTCCCCTGGTGCAAACTAAAGCCATAAAAGAAGGCGTCACTGTATCCTCATCTGCTACTAAATTTGCTGGAGGAACTGCTAATCCAATCCCGGATCAAACCTGGGTCTGGAAGCGTTCGGGATCTCCTGATTTCAGCGCCTGGTCTTTTTCAACGATGCCTGGTAGCAACTGGCGTTTGGCTTCGAATGTCAGTTATGTTGATTCATACAATAGAGTATTGGAAACTACAGATAATCAAGGGGTTTACAGTGCTACAGGGTTAGATGAATTAGGAAGACAAGTTTACAGTGTTTACAATGCGCGAAGAAATCAAGTTCTTTACGAAGATTTTGAGTTTAATGGTAATTCGTCCTTAGACCCAAAAACAGGTTTGAAATGCAGAAGTGGTAGTTATTCGGTGGTCTTGCCTTCCAGTGGTACCTATTGGCTCACCTACTGGGAACGAACCGGTACCGGTAATTGGGAATTGGAACAGCAAACTATCTCATCCAATACAACTATTAGTGGCGCGGGCAAATATGTAGACCAGGTAAGGTTGATTCCTGTTGGCGCACGAATGACGTCAAGCTCGTATGATGAATTTGGATATAAGTTGGCTGAAATCAATGCGAACCATCAGATCACCTATTATGAATATGACCGATTAAACCGGCTTAAACTAGTACGAGACCAGGATAAAAATATTGTAGCTCGCTATCAAACTTTCTTTCATAATGATAATCGCAGAATCGGTGTTTACGGAGACTTTGATTTTGGGGAAGTTTTACTGGACGAAAATAAAACACGGATACTTACTATAGTAAATGAGGGTTTTGAAAATTTAAGTATTACTTCGCTTTCATTACCAGTCGGTTTTTCGGGATCCTGGTCAGGAACCCTTACGCCAGGACAGCGACAAGAAGTTATCATTTCTTTTATTCCTACTGAGGACAAAACATATTCTGGTTTACTCAGCATCAATGCTAATGAGACCAGCGGTTTAACAGAGCTAGCCATCTCAGGAAGAGGTAAGGCGGTGCGTGAAATATCATTGCGCGGTGCAAGCGGTGGTTTTGAATCCATGGTGATAGATTTTGGCGAGTTAAATACCGGCACTTCAGCTACGCGGACCTTGCGGATTAAAAACTCTGGTAACGATGATCTTCGTTTGTTTACTATAGCTTACCCCGATGGTTTTGATGGCCCCCATAGATCCTTAGCCATTGTAAGAGATGATATTATTACCATAGATGAAGATGGAGATCTTATTGATGAAGAGGGAAACCCTATTCTTGATGAACCACAACCCTTATCTGAAGAGAATCCTACACCTTCAATAGGTATTCCTATTGCACCCGGTTCTTACTTAGATGTCAGTGTCACTTTTGGCCCTGAATCACCCATTTCTTACGATGCTCTCCTGGAGGTTAATTCAAACTATACGGATGGTGTGAATACAATTCAGTTGTTAGGATCTGGAAAGGTTACCCGAACTATCAGCGTTTCTGAGCCACTTAGTTTCGGAGCTAAGAACACAGGAACCACTACCTCTATGACAGTGCAAATTCTAAATACCGGTAATAGTCCCTTGACCATAAGTTCTTTTACAGTACTCTCAGGATTTTCTGCGTCTTGGGCGGATATACTTGAAGATAGCGGTCCTCAGATTGAAGGTGATAGTGATGAATTACTTGAAGATGAATTAATTCCACTAGAGCTCGACGGCCCCAGAACCATTTTGCCTGGACAATTTATGCCACTGATAGTTAGTTTCAGTCCAACGGCTCCGGTAAGTTATAATGGTAATCTGATATTTAACGGCGATTTCTCTGATGGCAATAACACATTACCTCTCACAGGTAGTGGTATAGC
Source organism: Bacteroidota bacterium (assembly GCA_039199635.1). Classification (GTDB taxonomy): domain Bacteria; phylum Bacteroidota; class Bacteroidia; order Cytophagales; family Cyclobacteriaceae; genus Fulvivirga. The sequence continues at coordinate 5,074 of JBCCSU010000164.1, forward strand.
CACACGCGTGATAGCTTTATCGGGCAATCTTTCTTTTGGTGAACGAAGTCTGAATACCAACTCGGTGAAGAACCTGGTTATTACCAACAACGGTAATAGTAACCTTACTATTAACGGTATAAGCTTACCTGCGGGTTTTACTGGAAACTGGTCGGGCACTATTGCCCCGGGATCATCCAGGTCCGTTGTCGTTACGTTTAGGCCCACGGAAGTTAGAAGCTATTCAGGGTCATTAACTGTATCTTCTAATAGTACTTCCGGTGGAAACACGAGGTCGGTTTCTGGGAGCGGGCAGCCTACGCGGCTTATTGCGTTATCAGGCAACCTGAATTTTGGATCTGTGCCTACCGGAACCACGTCAAAGCGTAATCTAATTATTTCCAATACCGGTAATAGTCCTTTAATAATATACTCAATTCAATACCCTAACCGGTTTAGTGGGTGGGATGCTGGATTGCTGCCGATCGATAACGGCCCTCAACCCATAGAAGATTCTCCGATGGACGATGGTATAGAAAATGGTTCTGGCAGTATAATTATTCCTGCCGGCGGGCAAACCACAATCGAAGTTAGCTTCAGCCCAACATCGGCTCAAAACTATGGTGGTACCCTTACTGTAACTTCGAATAAAACAGGAGGAATCCATATAATAAATGTTTCGGGTCAGGGTGCTGCCTCACGGATAGTTAATATTACCGGTTCCCTTTCTTTCGGAAGTAGATCCGTTGGATCAACTACAAACAGATCTATAACGGTTAGTAATTCTGGAAATCAGGCTTTAACGATAAGTTCGATAACGCTACCTGGTGGATTCACTGCCAGTTTTGATGGACCACAACTTCCCGGTCCAGTAGATGATGATGAGCCTTTGGATGGATTGCCCATAGATGACTTTGGAGATGTGCCAGGTAATTCCACTTCTGCTGTAATTCAACCCGGGCAGTCAAAAGCTTTGATGGTTACGTTTCAACCTACGGCGTCCGTAAATTATAATGGGAGCTTAATACTTAATGGTAACCATACCTCGGGAAATAATACATTGCCTGTTTCAGGGAGTGGAATTGCAACTCGAATTATCAGGCTTACAGGTTCTTTAAGTTTTGGATCTGTTACTCCTAACTCCAACAGCTCCCGTACATTAAGAATCTATAATGATGGTAACAGCACGCTTTCAGTAACTTCTATTACCTATCCTAATGGCTTTTCGGGGAATTGGAGTGGAAGTATTGCCCCAGGCTCGTACAGAAATGTAACTGTAACATTTCGTCCGACGGCTGCCGGGACATCCTATAGTGGAAGCCTGACCGTTAATTCTAATAGAACTAGCGGTACAAATACCCGGGCCGTTTCAGGCTCGGGCGCTGGATCAAGAATTATCAGCTTATCTGGAAATCTTGCATTCGGACAAGTTCAGGTGAATACCAATGCCTATCGTACACTAACCATTAGAAATACGGGTAATACGACACTTACTGTGTTTAGCATCAGTTATCCGCCGGGATTCTCTGGAAACTGGAATGGAACCATACCACCCGGAGGTAGTAGGAATGTTAGTGTTCGCTTTAGACCAACATTATCAGGAGGAATTTATGGTGGTAGTATTGTGGTTAACTCAAATCGGACCAGCGGTACTAACACAAGAAGTGTATCAGGATTAGGTTTTGGAGGAGGTGGACCTCTACCCATTGATCCAATCGAACCAATTATTGATGATTTTCACTAATAGCCAGGTATGATGATGAGCAGAAATAAAAAAATGCAGGACATTTTAACAGTGGCAGATCGATTTAAAACGACAGTACTCTCAATTGCATTTACAATATCCTTAATGTATGTAGCAGATGCCCAAACGCGTAATATCTCAAAAGTAGAAAGTCCATTAGTACCTGTGACGGATGAAACATTGATTCCCGGAATGTCCAATGACCAGGTGGCCAGAGAGGTGAGTTATACCGATGCTTTGGGCCGCTCCATTCAGGCGATAAGTCAGGGGGCTTCACCTTCCGGTGCGGATTTGGTGCAGAGTAATAGCTATGATCAATATGGGCGGGAACAAAAGAGTTTTTTACCTTTTGTGGTCAGTAATACCCATGGTAACTATCAAAGCAGTTGGCTTTCTCAACTGAATAGTTTTTATAGCGGTTCGGGTACTATTCCTGTAGAGACTAAACCTTATGCCATAGTAGTCTACGAGAACTCTCAGCGGTTCAGAGTAGATAAAGCCTATGCGGCGGGTGCCAGATACATTGATAACGACAAGTATTCGGAAGTAAAAACCGGGAGAAATATTGCAGGGGATGTTATTAAATGGAGCCTCAATAGCAGTGGTTTACCGGTTCGTGGTAGTTATCCTGCCTCTGTGTTACGATACTCCGAAAACATAAGCCCGGATGGAAAACGAAGTCAAACCTACCAAGATGTGGAGAGGAAAGTAGTGCTTCAGCGAGTAGTCAGGGGGTACATAGAAGAACTCATTGATGGTCCGTGTTTGGTTGACGATAATGGAGATTGCGTTCCGGGTACTGAGAGTCAAATCAGTAGAACTGTGCCTGAGTGGTTGGAAACTTATTATGTGTATGATGTTTACGGACAGTTGAGATATATTCTGCCTCCCAAACTTGTTACCGGCAGTAATCCAACCGAAAGTCAACTAAATACCTATGCTTTTCGATATGAATATGATGCTGAAGGGCGTCAGATCAAAGCCAAAAAGCCGGGAGCCGATTGGGATTATTTTGTATACGACCGATGGGGCAGACAAGTGCTTAGCCAGGATGCGCTACAACGCACGCGATTCGAATGGTCCTTCGTAAAATATGATCGATATAACAGAGCCATTGCTTCCGGTATTTATAACACCACCAAGTCGCATGCTACACTGCAAAGTGAAGTTACAGCTTTCAGTGGTCGATATGAGAGCAAAACAAATAATGCCGTGGGCTACACCTTAAATGGTACGTATCCAAATACTGTTTCGGCCAATGATCTGATGGTAATCAGCTACTTTGATACCTATGATTTTTTAGGTTACCCTGGCTGGGATGCCGAAGCAAATAACTACAGCTTTAACCTGCCGGCAGGCTTTACGGGGGATAGAGTGGAGTTGACTCTTGATTATAGCACCGGTGGTAAGGTAAGGGTGATTGGTCAGGACCTATGGCTTAATGCTGTCACGTATTATGACCGTGACGGGCAACCTATTCAATCAGTAACCGAAAATCACTTGGGTGGAACCGACCGGGCTACTTTTGAATATGATTTTACGGGACTGATTCTTAAATCATTATTAAATCATTCAAGCGTCATGGATGCCGTGACTGTTTTAGATGAATCAGAGTACGACCACGCCGGTAGATTATTATCATATTTCCAAACACTCGATGGGGGACAGCGTATTTTATTGGCGAGTTACTCGTACAATGAGCTTGGAGAGTTAATTGAGGAAAACCTCCATTCTACGGATGGAGGAGGTAACTTTCTGCAGTCCATAGATTATAGGTACGATATCCAGGGCCGGATGATCTCAATGAATAATGCTCAGTTAAATGCAGGTGCTAATAATAACGACAGTGATGATCTGTTTGGGATGGAGTTGGTCTATGGTGATGAGGTATTAAATGTGGACGGTCAGCCTATAGAGTTACAATATGATGGCACCATAACAGCTTTCAAATGGAATGCAGATTTTCCTGATGTAGGTAAGCAGGAAAAGGTGTATGGCTATCAATACGACGAGTTAAATCAATTGACTGCGGCCCATTACGCTGAAATTGGCGGTACCAGTGGAACGCAAAATGTCGAAAATCTGACCTATGACGATCATGGTAATATTCAGACGGTTCTCCGCTATGGCAAGTTAGATGGCACCAGGCAGGTTCTGGATGATCTGGAGCTATCGTATAGTGGTAATCAACTCACTAAGGTGGAAGACGACCCTGCAGCGAGTTCACTTGGATTTGATAATGGCACGGCAGGGGTGGACGATTATGGTTACGATGAAGCTGGAAACCTGACCTATGACTTAAACAAGTCCATAACCTCTATTGCCTACAATGTACTTAACTTACCCAAACAGTTCATGTATGGCAGTAGGACCATCGACTATGTCTATGACGCAAGCGGCTTAAAATTGGGAGCGCGCTATGCATCCGGAGGTACTACGGAAAGAACGATCAATGACATTGGTGGTATTCGGTACGTAGACGGTCAAATCGTTTCCATCAATACGGGCTATGGCCGAGCGTTGAAGATCAACAACAATTATTACTATGAATACACGTTAACTGATCACCTGGGTAATAACCGGGTATCTTTTGGGGCCTTGCCGGAGACTTTTGTATTTACGGCCACTATGGAGAGCGTCCATACTACGAAGGAAACCGCTGAATTTGATAATATTACCGCCACCCGAATTTTCCTTCCGGACTATAATCATACAAAACCTTCTACCCGGGAGACGAATCCCACTAAAGTGGCGCGATTAAATGGCAGTACTACACCCATTGGTCCGGCCAAAGTATTGGAGGTAAGTGCGGGAGATCAAATAAGTATGACCGCTTATGCCGCTTATATTCAATCTACGGGAGGAAATAATGCGGTGATTAGCGATTTGGCTAGTGCTTTAAATAGCGCACTGAATTTGAGCGCAAATGTGGAGCTAGCTGGCGCCGTTGCTGCATTGAACACGCACCTACCGGTGTTCTCGGGTTCTGTAGATACGCATAGTAATGTTCCCAAGGCCTATTTGAATTACGTATATCTCGATCAAAATTTTGCCAATCCACAGTTTGGCTTTGAAGAAGTGACCTCAACAGCCAATGGACAGCTACAGAAACTTAATTTAGAAGTGACCAGCCCAGGAAGTGGCTACATGTTCATTTATGTAGCTAATGAGAGCATGGTACCCGCGGCAGAAGTCTATTTTGATGATCTTACAATTGTACATCAAACCACAAACACTGCTTTACAAATTACTTCGGCAGCTGATTACTATCCATTTGGGATGCCAAGCACTTTGTACCAAAATGACGGTCTTACGGACATACTCTTCCTCTACCAGGCCAAAGAACTTGAAGAAGATTTACAGTTGTATGATTTTCATGCCCGGATGTATGACCCCTCCACGGGTAGATTTTTGGCTATAGACCCCCAAGGCCAGTTTGCTAATCCTTATAATGGCATGGGAAATAACCCCGTCATGTACATTGACCCGGATGGGGAGTTTGTATTCTTACCTGTAATTATCGGAGCTGTAGTTGGGGCTGCTTCCGGTACAGCAGC
>JBCCSU010000165.1:0-10258 GCA_039199635.1 Bacteroidota bacterium
CAATTTTTTGTTCTTTCTTTTGGGTTTCATATTTCTTCTCAAGCTCAGCAACTTGCTCATACTTCTCCACTCTGTTTAAGCTATCTCTAATAGCTATATATTCTTTGTAGCTATTAAATGAAGGTTGTATTTTTCCTATTAAAGTATAAACCTCTGATTTGTATTGAGCTATATCTCTTAGAATAAGAGGGTTGTCACTCCATATTCTTGCACTATCAAGCTTTTCTAATGCTGGATAATACTCACCTAGCGCGATAAGAGCTTGTGCCGAATAGCTATACTGTTCTGCTATTCTTTGTGGAAGATTAATTTTCTGACTTAAGACAATAGCACTATCAAAATAGGAAAGTGCACGTTCATAATTATTAAGTTTCAATAATGCGTAACCGATCAAACCTAACGCATGAGATTCTTTAGAATCAGCATTATTCTTTCGGTAATACTTGAGTGATTTTTGGGAATAAAATAAAGCTGAATCATATTCTTTTAACTTTACAAAAAGACTCGCAAGATTTGAAAGAGAAGAATTCATTTCTTTGTTGACCAGCGATTCTTGGTAAGATTTTTTATACGCCTTTTTGGCCTTATCGTAATCTTCTGTTTGTTGATAAATCACCGCCAACTGACTGTAAATTATTGAGACATCTAAATCATTTTCTTCTCTGAATTCAGCTGATTTTAAAAAATAGACCAGCGCATTAGCGTAATCGCCTTGATAATAGAAAATAATACCCTTATTACTTAGAGCTTTAGCAAAAATGTAATTATCTCCTACTGTTTCATTTTCAATTATTTGATTATAATAATGCAATGCTGAATCATAATTTTGGATATAGAACATACCCGAGCCCATATTTAAAATAGCCCTTTCTTGAATTGTATCATTAGCGATCAGCTTGGAAGCATCATAAGCTTTCAGACCGTAGTAAAAAAGAGAGTCTGAGTTTTTTCCCAAGTAATAATCCGAAAGATTGATGTAAGCATTGGCAGTCTTCAAATTATCAAGCCCATCAATTTGCCTGAGCAGGCTGTCAACTTGAGCCATCAGCTTACAGGTGTTCATTAAAAGAAGAATTGAGATGCTCAGTTTTAACATCTTTTAAAGAAAATGAACTATGACTAAGAATCAAAAACCCTCAAGAAGATAACTAATTGAGGTTTCAATTTTTCCCGGGCCTAATTTTTTTATTCTTGTCTGCGTCAGTTTTATGGGGCGTTCGAACTTCTAACTCGGTAAAGTCTTGAGAGAACAAGTTAACAGTAGAAATTAAGAGCACCAATACTGTAAATCTCATTTCAGATAGCTCTTCTCATTTCCATAAATACAAAGTATACGCTAAGAATCATCGGTATTTTAGTTTTTCTAACAAGTAAAATTGAGTGATAAATAAATAATAAGTGTTGGCTATACAACCATGAGTGGAGGCATTTTCGCCCTTAGTTTGTATAATACTCATGGCTCAAAAGTATCGGATAAAAGAAAACCCCAAAGATTTTCATCTCTGGGGCCTCTCCCTAGATCAACGGTTATGAATAACCGTTAATGATTATTGTTTTTTCAAAATGCAATCACCCAGTTGAATGGTAAAACATAGCCTTTTAGGATAAGAATAAAAGTAAATGAGACAAGTGTTATTTGCTGGATCTTTATACTAACATTTATTAGTTACCCCATCTGATTACTACATATCCATCTCCACTACGAGTGGATTCTGCTTCTGAAGCATTCATAATACCTCCTGTATATGATGAACCTGCGCCTCCACCACCAGCTGGAAATGAAATACCAGAACCGTTCCCTTGACCGCTAGCACCGCCACCACCACCGTAGTAGCCTGCCCCGGCACCACCACCACCGGCACCTTGTATTGTGCAATTTGGAGGGTTATTTCCTCCTTTTGCACCGGCCCCTCCAATACTCAACTGACCATTGATGCCGGAAAAACCTGGTTGACATCCTCCATTTGATGCCTCTGATCCTCCGAAGCCACCTGACGTTAGTGTACCTCCAAAACCTCCGCCGCTTTCAAAATCTGAATTTGGAAAACCACTTGAATTTGATCCATTTAAGTTAGAACCTCCGGCAGAACTTCCGTTACCAGCTGAAAATGTACTACTCCCAATTGTAGAACCTCCGCCTCCGCCGCCTCCTGCGGCTACTACAATCCTGTCCGCTAACAGGCTACCTCCGTACCGAATGTCTGTTGCTCCACCACCATTTCCACCGGCGTTATTAGTACTAGATCCGCCCTCGCCTCCACCATTATATCCACCGTTAGAACCTGAACCGCCTATATTGATAATTATCATATTACCCTTAGATGGATCAAATTGAATGGTACCCATAACTAATGCACCTTTGCCTCCCCGCCCATTAACACCTAAATTATTCTTGTCCTGACCGTCTTGACCTTCTGCTCCGTGTATTTCTATTTCCAACTCATTAATACATTCCGGAAAAGTGAAAGTCTGTGGGCCGCCCGTAAAAGTGAATACCTGTGAGCCACTAGGAATAGAAGAAACCCCTATTTCCGTTGAACCTGACTTTACGCACCCGTTCTCATTGGTTACTGTCACTGTGTATACAGTTGCTGAACTTGGAGATACTGTCGGGTTAGCATCTGTAGATATTTCCGAAATACCATCGCTCCAACTATAGCTATACGTTCCAGGACCATCTGCTGTAGGATTCCCGCCCAATTGTATACTTTCTCCCGGACAAATTTGCTCTGTATTACCAGAATCAACCGTAAAGTCAGGGCTTAATGTTACTATAACTTCATCCGTCTTGAAACAGCCATTCTCATCGGTAACGGTTACTCTATATGTAGTAGTAGCCGTCGGCACTACCTGTGGATTAGCAGTTATACCTGCCCCATTATCCCAAGAAAAGCGGTAAGTACCCGATCCGTTGACCGTAGGATTACCACCAAGGGTAATTAGCTCTCCCGTGCAAAAAATCAAATCATCACCGGCATTAACGCTAAAGTCAGAGGACATCGAGATCTTTACATCATCTGTTTCTGAACAGCCAAATTCATCGGTCACAGTTAACGTAAATGTGGTGTTAGAGGTAACAGTCAAAGATGGGTTAGCTTCAGTAGCAACTTCACGGGTACCATCATTCCAGCTATAAGTGTAAGTGCTTGAACCGCTTACCGTCGGACTGCCTCCTAGCGTATAAATGGACCCTGCGCAGATTGTTGTATCCGGCCCGGCGTTTACGAAGAAAGTATCTGCTACCGCTACTATCACTTCATCTGTAGCTGTATTACCGCTATTATCCTCTACGGTAAGCGTATAAGTAGTAGTTTCTTGTGGTGTTATTTCTGGGTTTGAGATGGTTCCCGCTCCATTGGACCATGAATAACTATAATTACCATCCCCCCCGTCGGCTGAAGGATTACCCCCAATGGTAACACTCTCACCCGCACAGACCGACTGATCAACTCCCGCGTTAGCCACTAAATCAGGGAGTAGCTGCCCATCATCATTACTGCAGCTTTGTAAAATAGAAAGATTTGAAAATGTAAGCACTAAACACAAAAAGCTGAGCGTTCTGGAGAGAGAAATTTTCATGATATTGAATTATTAGTTTCATGATCAATACCTCTAATGTCCCTCGTTAAATAAGGCTTATTGGTCACAGATAAGAATTCGTGAATCTTTTATAAGAATTCGACAGACCAACGTAAGAATTGGTTGGCCGATGCAGCGTGCCGTAAGTAAAAACTTCCAGAAGATTTATACGACTTCCAAGCTTGTACGCGGCTAGAGTTTTTATCAGGATAAACCTAAGGAACTGATATGATTTAAGATGTATTCCTTCTTTCTACCAGATATCGGAATTAAAGAACCATCATGCATCACAAGTTGGCCTCCTTCCTGACGATCAAGTTGTTTGACGAAATCAAAATTGATTAAATGAGATTGATGGACACGTACCAATCTATTATCGAGCAGTTGCTCATAGTATTTCAACGGTTTAGAAATTACGTGCTTCTCGCCATTGATCAAGTGGAAAGTGGTGTAATAATTATCACTCTCACATCGCACGATATCACCCAAATTAACCAGATAGATGCTATTCATATCTTTAAGAACAAGCTTGGATGGAGTTGATTCAGCCAGATTATCTTTTAACGCTGTCAAAGAGTGTTGCTCGTCTGAAATCTGACGGGCTTTATTTACTGCTTCGACAAGTTCGAGTGCATCCACTGGTTTTAGCAAGTAATCGACAGCACTGTATTTAAACGCTTTCAACGCATATTCACTATGCGCTGTTATAAAGATTACTTTTGTTGACCCTAAAAGATTGTCCAGTAGGTCAAACCCGGTACCATCAGGCATTTCCAGATCAAGAAATAAAAGGTCCGGCTTTAAAGCATTAATAATTTCTACTCCCTCGGAAACATTATTTGCCTCCCCAACAATCTTCACCTGAGGAAGATACTTGGCTTGGAGTAACTTTAAAGTAATCCTTACATCTTCCTCGTCATCTATAATCAATGCTCTCATTAACCTGCAGTTTTAAAAGGAAGTTGGAGATAGACTATTGTACCTTGATCAGAACTTTGGATCTCAAAGCTTATACGCCTCCTGTAGACCTCACTCAGGACGTTGAGCCGTTCATTGACAATCCTTGATGCTAATGACTTATAATTTTTGCTTTTCGGAGTGGTTTTCATGCCTGAGCCATTATCCTTAATAGTAACGAAACATATATCACCCTCAATAGCATATTTAATCTCTATTCTTCCCTCTTTCAAAACAGTTTTAAGGCCATGCTCTATAGCGTTCTCCACAAAAGGCTGAGCAAACATGGGCGGTATCATAGCATTCACACTGTCCTTTGTATCCAATTCAACACTAAATTCAAATTTATTTTTGTAACGTACCTTTTGAAGGTTAAGGTAATTTTCGATGGCACTTATTTCATCTTCGAGTCTAATGTAATCTTCTCGTGAGTATTCGAGGAATTGGCGCATAAGTTTGGAAAACCGGCTAATGTATAGTGCAGCTTCGTCACTTTTATTTTCCAGCACAAACCGCTGCAGTGAAGTCATAGAATTATAGAGGAAGTGAGGATCCATTTGAGACTGTAGGAATTTGAGATTAGCTGTCAACGTTTTAGATTTTTGAATAGCTACCTTTCTTTTATACCAAAATATGGCCAAAGTAGTGATTAGGATCATAACAATAACAGACGCTAGCCAGAGAATATTTTTGCGTTGGGCATTCGTTGAAGCGAGTTCGGCCTGTTGCTTTAGTGCTGCAATCTCTAATTGCTTCTTATCCAATTCGTATTTGGCCTGCAGCTCACTAATTTTTCCATTTAGCTCTAGGTTCGATATTCTATTTGCTTCTTGTAATTGTTTTTCACGATAGGTTAGGGCGTTCTCAAAATTGCCAACCTGCTTGGCATTTCGGTACAAAATACCAAGAAGCTCAGGTTTCAAGTTAGCCGTATAATTAGTGCTATCTCTTAATAAATAGAGAGCAATACGATTGGACGCTTCTAGGTAATTCAAGCCAGCTAGCGCCACTGCTTCTTGGACCAGTGCTTCCCGATACGATGCACTATCCCCCAATTGCAGCATGGTCGTCTTACTTTGAATTGAGAAAGTGAGTGCTTCATTGTAATTGCCTAATTCATTCTGAATGGTAGCTTTCAATCTGGCAGACATTGCTTGGCCATACATACTTTTTAAGCGGATAGAAAGATCGGATGTTTGGGTGGCCCAAAACGTAGCGGAATCATAATTTTTCGATATCCTATACAGATCACCTAAATTGAAATAGTTAGGAAGTAATCTGGAAGAATCGTTATTGGCCTGGTGAATGGATATGGCATCTTGATAATAAGACTTTGCACGAGAAATATCTCCTATTCTAACCAAAATGTTAGCTATATTATTGTAAGCCCCTGCCAAAAACTGCTCTTGATCTAGTATCTGATAGAGTTGAGCCGCCTTTAAATAGTAATCAGCGGCTTGCTGATTAAGCCTTTTGGCTGAAAAAACACCGCCAATACCGCCGTACGCATTCGCAAGATCAACAGGTTTTCTTAATGCGGTGTCTAGCGTATAGTAATAAAAACTAGAATCAAAATCACCCTTAACAAGGTATGCAGCACCGATGGTATTTAATATTCTTCCGTTATACTCTATTGCAGTACTATCTAATAAGTTTTTAACCAGAAAAATAGCACTATCGGGATCACTATAAAGTAATTTATTAGCCCTAAACAACACAGAGTCCTCTTGTCCTAGTGCCCCAGAGTAAATCAATAAAAATAAAATAAGATGAATGACTAGTTTACGCTTACCAACCACTGGAAGCATCATCCGAACAGGAAACACGAGATAATGATCTAAATAATGAAATAGTTCCAAAGATAAAAAAACAAAAAAATCCTAAATATTTTCTCGTTAAGCCCCCTGAATGATCAGCTAAAAACATATCATCAGCTATCCTAGCACCGTGAACAGCAGAATTGATCTTTCATCTTTAACTATAATTACAAAATTAATTTTATAATTATAAATATAGTTATAGCTTTAAGGCGTGAAAGAATTAACTAAAGCAGAAGAACAAGTGATGCAAGTACTTTGGAAGCTAGAAAAGGGTTTTCTTAAGGATATTGTAGAATCTATGCCTGACCCAAAACCGGCTTACCCCACTGTCTCTACAGTAATACGCGTACTAGTGAAAAAAGAATTTGTTGGACATAATACTTACGGAAAGGTCAATGAATACTACCCCCTCATCAAAAAGCAGGAATATTTTAGAAAGCATATGAAACGCTTAGTCACCGATTTTTTCGGAAATTCCTGGCAAGGTTTTGTTTCCTCCTTTGCTAATTCAGAAATAAGCCTTAATGACCTAGAAGCCATAAAAAAAGAAATAGAAGCCCAGATCAAAAAGAAGCAGAAATGATATTTTACTATGCATTAATCAGTTTGGGTATTCTTATTTTCTGGCTTTATTACCTGCTCGTTTTAAAAAGAAGTACGCATTACGCTATCAATCGTTGGTTTCTTCTATTAGGGCTTTTCCTTTCGTTTTTGGCGCCCTCAGCTTTAAAAATAGCACCTAGTACTGCTATTCAGGTTAATCAGCTAGCTCAACCTGTCAAAACGTCTACTGTAGCTATCGCCAGACCAGTAATTGAGCCTATTGTTAGCTTCACTCAAAAAGCAGAAAAAAATCTGGGTAACTGGCTAATCACTATCTACTTAGCGGGTGTTATCATCTTTTCTGCCCGTATCCTATTTGGTATTTACTATGCTAGCCATCTTTTGTATGGTAAACCGAGAACTATAGGCAACACGCGGATCTATCAGAGTCAAATGAAACAGCCCTTCAGTTTTTTTAACGGCATTTTCATTCCTAAGAGCTGGAATTGGAAAATACCTCAAGAGATATTGATTCACGAAAAGGAGCATATTAATAATTATCATGTCATTGATCTTATCTTGGCTGAATTAGCGACTATCGTACTTTGGTTTAATCCGATCGTTCACTATTACAAAAGAAGCGTTCGGCTGAATTTAGAGTACCTTGCTGATCAAGCCGTGCTAGATTCTGGTTATGAAGTAACAAGCTACCAAACCTTACTCCTTCAATTGTCTCTTCAAGATACCGATCAAATTCCTTTAATAATGACTTTTACCACCCCTTTAAAAAACAGAATTCAAATGATGAACAAATCAAACTCAAAGCCTTGGATGAAGTTGGCGTTTCTGGGTGCAATACCTCTTGCTGGTATATTGATGGCGTTAAATACTTCTGAAAAACTTCAAAGGCCGGTTCGATCGGTTTTAGCACCAATAAACATGTTAGTAAATGATGGTGATAATATCCCTGAGGGCTTACCCATAAATAGAAATCAACTGACCAGATTATCCTCTCATTTCGGAAAGCGTATCCATCCGATTACTGAAGAAGAGGTATTTCATCAAGGAGTAGATTTGGTAGCGAAAATAGGCACACCTGTATATGCCACTGCGGAAGGTTATGTAGAATTGGCAAGTTATGATGAGAAACATGGATATTTTGTCCGAATCAAACATTCAGATGAATATCAAACCCAGTATTCACACCTGAAAAACTTCATAGTTATGCAAAGTGGCTTTATCACTAAAGGACAGATTATTGGTTATGTAGGTAACACTGGTGTTTCAATGGCCCCACACCTGCATTATGAAATTCATAAAAACGGCAAACCTGCCGATCCTAAAGAATATTTGAATTTGGACGATTGCTAATCCGAGTATTAGGGCCTTACTGTCGGAGTGATTGATCAAACATCATAGGCCACTCTGTAAATCACTCCGGCATAATCATCACTGATCAGCAAGGAACCGTCTGGCATTTCTAACACGTCTACGGGGCGGCCCCAAGCATCTTGCGTATTATCATTTAACCAGCCATCAATAAACACCTCCGATTTAGTAGCTCTATTGCCCTCCATACTTACTCGCATCAATCGATAGCCAATCTTTTTTGATCGGTTCCAAGAACCATGTTGAGCCACAATCACATCTCCTTTATAATCTGAGGGAAACATAGCTCCCGTATAAAACTTCAAGCCTAACGGAGCTGTGTGCGCACCAAAATTCCAAATTGGCCGGATAAAATCTCCGCAAGGTTTCTCGCTCCCAAACTCAGGGTCACCTATATCACCACCGTGACAATAAGGATAACCAAAATGCTGGCCTGTTTTAGTTAATCTGTTCAGCTCACAAGGCGGGAAGTTATCTCCCATCATATCTCGGCCATTATCTGTAAACCATAGGTCTTTTGTATCAGGATGCCAGGTGAACCCTACTGTATTTCTAACACCTTCCGCCACTATCTCTAAGCCAGATCCATCAGGATTAATCCTGGTAATAGAAGCAAAAACCGGATCATCACTCTTACAAATATTGCAAGGAGCACCCACAGGCACGTAAAGCTTTCCATCAGGACCAAACGCAATGTATTTCCACCCATGATGGCCTTCCGTTGGATATTCATCATACACTAACTCCGGCTTAGGAGGATTAGCTAAATCAGACTCTATGTTTCTAAATCGCCACACTTTGCTGACTTCTGCCACATATAAATCTCCATTTTTAAAGGCAACACCATTCGGCATACGTAAATCTTCAGCTATAATATATTTTTTATCTGCTACCCAGTCGCCATCTGTATCTTGTAAGGCATAAACTTTATCTGCCGCCCTGTTTCCAACATAAATAGTACCTGACGCACTCATAGCTAATGATCTCGCATTTTCTACTTCTGCGAAAACGGATATCTTAAATCCGGAGGGAAGGTTTAAGGTACTCATCGGATACTTGTCTTCATTCACGGTTGCATTGACCGAGTCACGGTCGGCCAGCGCAGAATTCTTTGACTCCGATTCTGCATTGCACGAGGAAAAAGAAATTAACAAAAATGCACTTAGGGAGATAGTAAGGTGGTTCATCGTATTCATAATTCTAAAGTTCGGTATTACTAACTTAAAAGTATCTGTCCATTTGATTTTTTGAGAGAATGGGGATGGATAGTTTTGCCGCCATGTTAGCAATTAACAACCTTTCCTACTACATCGGTGGTCGTCCTATTTACGAAAACGCGTCATTACACATTAAGCCTAAAGATAAGATCGGCCTGATAGGACTAAATGGAAAGGGTAAATCCACCTTACTCAAACTAATTAATGGCGATTATTTGCCTGATGAAGGTGAAATTAGTAAGAGTAATGATTGTACTCTTGGCTTTTTAAACCAAGACCTGTTAAGCTACCAAACTAATGACAGTATTCTGTCAGTGGCTATGCAAGCTTTTGAAGAAGCAGTAGAAGTTCAGAAGCAAATGGACTTAGTACTCAAAAAAATGGAAACGGAGTACACGGATGATTTGGTGGAGAAACTAGCCAAGCATCAAGAACGCTTTGAAGCACTGGATGGCTATAGTATGCAAGCAAAAGCCGAAGAGATTCTGGAGGGAATTGGTTTTAATACCAGAGACCTCAATCGTCCGCTAAAAGAGTTTTCGGGAGGCTGGCGCATGCGGGTAATGTTGGCTAAGCTTCTTTTGGAAAAGCCATCTCTATTGATGCTTGATGAGCCTACTAACCACTTGGATCTGCCATCAATAGAATGGATCGAGAACTATCTGCGGAGTTATGAAGGTGCAGTAATTGTAGTTTCTCACTGGCAGCTCGAGCTTGTCAATTACATCGAACACTATGGGCTCACGCGGAAGC
>JBCCSU010000166.1:0-10255 GCA_039199635.1 Bacteroidota bacterium
ATAAATACCGTTCAAATCAGCAAGAAAAAGGATCTCTAAGTTTCTAAAAATCAGCATTCTACTGAGCACTATTAGAATTTTATGTTCATTTTAAGAATTTATCCCAAAAAATATTTTTTATCTCAATTTGGGATTATTTAGGAATTGAAATCGCTCCTTGAACGCTTACGAGCATCTTTTCGCGCTGGCACTACTTTGGTCTGTTGCTTTATGACTGAAGCAAAACGGATGAACAAAAACAAATCACTGATAAAAAACCTCATCGTCTTAGCCTGCATTGAAGGCCAAATTTTAGACACGGACTTAGATAGTATTACTCCGAAAGTGCTCGCTTGTGGAATTTCGCTGAATGAGCTTGAGTCATGGTTGAATAATGCCGATGAAATAGCCCTGGAAATGTCTGATGAAGAGACAGAACGCGAAAAGCACCTGATTGGTATGATCAATGTTAATTTTTCGAATGATCGGTTTTGTCAAAGGGAATATGACCTCTGCAAAGTGATGATCCAAAAACTTCCTTTACCTCATCTTAAACAATCAATGCTTTTTGCTTTACACGGAGCCAGATTACAGCAATTGATCCAAGAAATGAAAACAGTGAAGAACTTCTCTAGAAAAGACCACCAAATTTTAAATCAGGCCGCCCAAGATGCAGGTATCAGCGTTGATGAGCTTGCCTTACTTCTATCGCCTAAACAAAAAGAGAATGTGGACAAACCAGCAACTTTGAAATTCTGGTAAATGAAAAATAATTTCTATAAAACACTCTTAAAACCACTTAGAAATGAAATCAAGTTATTTTTTGCTAGCATTGAAAAGCTTCTGCTTTTCCTCTTTTGATAAGCTTTCGTATCCTCTTTCAGAAATTTTATCCAGGATTGCATCTATTTCATCTTGTGATGCGGTATCACTTGAACTGCCACTTGTCCGCGGTGTAGATCCGCGTCTGGAGGTGTGTTTCGCTTTTTCTCGCTTATAACTCACCTTGATATTGGGCGATTTCACGAAAAAGCTTTTGAAGAAGTTCATGACACTGATGATCCACTTTCCCCAATCGCTTCCCTTTTGCAAATTAGTAACGTGTAGGTAACCTATTAACGCACCTCCAAGATGGGCAATATTGCCTCCAGCGTTGCTCCCTACTGACCCAAGAAAAGACAAAACAATATAAAAAGCTGCGATGTATTTTATTCTGACTGGTCCCAAGAACAACAAATGAAAGGTATAATTCGGAAGTAGAGTTGCAGCCGCTACTACTACGGCATAAACAGCAGCTGAAGCACCTACCATTCCAGGAAATCCTGAACGTTCAATATAAAAGGGAATAAAATTATAGACCATTAGATAGGCTACGCTACCTGCCAAGGCTCCCAAAACGTATAATATGATTACTCGATCACTGCCTAAATACTCAATAATGAGCTTAGCAAACCAATAGAAGATCAGCATATTAAACAGCATGTGAAAAATACTACTTAGATCATGAGCGAAGGCATAGGTTAGAAGCGTCCAAGGTCTGGTTAAGAATTCAGCAAAAACAGGAGGTATGCTGAATTGCTTATATATAATACTGAAAAACCCCTCAAAGCTGAAAAGCATTGAAAATACATTCAGTAAACCCAAAAACAGAAACACGACCACATTGATGATAATCAGCTGGGTGTGAGCGCTATTGGGTCTATTAAATGCGTTTTTAAAATCGTCTTTTATACTTCCGTACATTATCAATTAATAAAACTGATTCCTATCCTTCTTCCAAATTTGAATCATAATAAAAGCAAATACCATTCCCCCTAAGTGAGCAAAATGTGCTGTATTATCCTCAGCACCGGCATTTAGACCTGAATATAAAGCTATACCCCCTAAAATAAGGACCAGGTATTTTGCTTTGATCGGTATAGGCGGAATGAGCAACATTAATTCAGTATTGGGAAATAACAAACCAAAGGCCATAAGGATTCCGTATACCGCTCCGGAAGCTCCAAGCATGGACCCAAAATTCCATTTTATATCTAGCAGTTGGTTAGCATATTCCATACTCATACTTCTTAACCTTTCGCTATCCGGATTCTTAGCGTATTTATCTATAAAGTCATAGATCTCGGGTCTGATACCGCTATCGTTATTTGCGATCAATTCATTAAAAGCCTCCGGATTTGGATCTGATAGATAAACTTCAACTTGATTTTGAATTCCAGAAACCTGCACATATTCAATGCCATTGTAGAGAAAACCAGCACCTATTCCGGTAACCATATAGAAAATTAGAAACTTCTTCGGGCCCCAAAACTGCTCTAATAAAGGACCTAAGAATATCAACCCAAACATGTTAAAAAGAATATGTGTAAACCCGCCATGCGCAAACATATAGGTAACAAATTGATAAGGAGCAAAATTTACCGATCCGAATTTCCACAAGGATAAAATATGAGTAACGTTGACTCCGGACAATAAACTCTGGAGTAAATAAACGACAATATTTATGATCAGTAGATTTTTAACTACTGGTGTAAGTCTTAACATAGGTCAGTTGAAATAATTTTCGATGGTATTTAAATCGATCATCTGGAAAGTCTTGCGGCCATCCGGTGTATAATTAGGGTTTTTACATCCAAAGAGCTGGTCGATTAACAAACGCATTTCTTCATCTATCAGTTGCTCAGATTTTGCAAAGCTTGTTCTTTTAGCCAAGGACCTTGCCAGGTTATCCCGCACAGGAATAGAAAGCTCTGACTTATTCCTTTTAAATTGCTCAAGCAGACCTTCAAAAACTGCCTGTTCATTCATCTGTGCTAAGTCAATAGGCATCCCCTTTACCAACAGATCACATTTACCAAATCGCTCCACTATAAATCCTAAAGCTTTTATCTCCTTTTCCATGTCCATAACGAGCGAGAAGTCCTGTTGGTTTAAAGTAGCAGACTGCGGAAACAAGGATTGCTGTGAAGCACCACTATAATTCTCTAAATTGGTGAGATAGCGTTCGTAAAGTATGCGCTCATGAGCCGCTCGTTGATCGATCATCATCATACCTGATCTTACCTGAGAGATGATGTATCGATTATGGAGCTGAAAAACGGATCGCGAATTTTCGGGCTCCTCAGAAGCCGTACTTTCATTGAGCTTACTATCAAAGGTTAACCGAAGGTCTTCGTTCCCAGGGGTCTTTAACTGCTTAAGGTCTATTTTTCCTTCATTTTCATCGAAAAGTTTCTCCCAGTGATCCGTATTTGATTTTTGCTGAGGTGTGTTTCTGAATTGACTGTAATTCTTATCCTGAATCGTCTCCCGCGAGGCAGATACTTTTTGCGTGAGATTAATGTCCGCTTCAAAATCCAGCGCCGGACTAAAATTATGGCTGGCCAGCGCCTGACGCGTAGCAGCTCTTACCACAGAATAGATCGTGCGTTCATCATCAAATTTTATTTCTGTTTTAGTAGGATGCACGTTCACATCGACATGTTTTGGATCAATGGTAATAAATAGCACATAAAAAGGGAAGCTGCCTTCAGGAATTAATCCCTGATAGGCATTCACTACGGCGTGATTGAGATAGTTATTTTTGATGAAGCGGTTATTCACAAAAAAGAATTGTTCGCCCCGGGTTTTCTTAGCAAATTCAGGCTTACCGATATAGCCATGAATTTTTACCAGTTCCGTTTCTTCGGAGCAACTGGCCAACTGCTCCTTATAATGCTTGGAAAATAGACCTACAATACGCTGACTGAGCTTGCCAGAACCCAGGTTATACGTTTCCAGGTCATTTTGATAGAGCTTAAATCCAATGTCAGGATTAGCAAGGGCCACACGCTGAAATTCTTCTACAATGTGCTTCATTTCTACCCCGTTAGACTTAAGGAAATTACGCCGGGCGGGCACATTGTAAAACAAGTTCTTAATACAGAAGCTGGTACCTACCTCACAGGATTCAGGTTCTTGGAGCTTTATTTCTGAACCTTCCACCAAAATTTTGGTGCCGAGCTCTTCGCCCTCCAATCTTGTTTTTAATTCTAACTGAGAAACGGCTGCAATAGAAGCCACAGCTTCACCCCTAAAACCCATGGTTCTAATGTTGAAAAGGTCTTCAGATCGCGAAATTTTGGAGGTGGCATGACGCTCCAAACACATTCTCGCATCTGTTTCCGACATCCCTTTGCCATTATCAATCACCTGAATGAGTTCTTTGCCGGCATCTTTTACAATCACTGAAATCTTTTGCGCACGAGCATCTATAGCATTTTCCAGTAACTCTTTAATTACAGAAGCCGGACGCTGAACCACCTCTCCTGCTGCAATTTGATTAGCCAGAGCATCAGGAAGTAGGCGAATAATATCGGGCATTGGAAAGTAGACGTGTTTATATGATGCGCTTCATTTTTAAGTACACTAGTACCGTAGCAAGCAATGCGAAGATATATAACGCCAGATTTCCTACGTACAGATATCCAAAAATAACTGAAATAAGAAGTAACATAATGACCAATTGCATAACAGTAGCTGACCCCGTATTGGCAGACTTCCGCATTTTAAAAGATCCGGCTATGCGAGAACTACCGGAAGGCCGATCTAGTTCATCCTTACCACTACCCAATTCCCTTCGAATAGCCTCCGTTCTCTTATCCATTTCTTCTTTTACAGGATCATAATAGCGAGGCTCAACATGGAAACGTTGATACCTGGGGGTTCGAAATAATGAAGGTAGTTTCATCGCACTGTTTTAATTCTTATAATCCAATAAGCGCCTTAAGGACACACCATTGTGCCTAATTTATTTAACTTCGTCTTGTACAAATTTACTAATATTCAAACGGGATTTATAATCACCTTACGGCTGCATGGTAAAACATTTTTTTTGCGCCTTCCTTATATTGTTTAGTCTTAAGGCTCCTGTTCTTTCCCAAAAAAATGTCTCCACACCGCAGGCGCTAACCTGGTCTGATAGTGTTCTTAATGAAATGGAGCTTGAGGAGAAAATCGGTCAGCTTTTTATGATCTCCGTTTATTCCAGCGGAAATGAACAGCATCATCATGCTGTGGAGCAACTCATTGCAAATTATAAGATCGGAGGACTCATTTTTATGCAGGGTGGTCCCATTAGGCAAGCACGTCTAACTAACCGGTTTCAATCTCAGTCTGCCATTCCCTTGTTAGTTGGAATGGATATGGAATGGGGGTTAGGAATGCGCCTTGATAGCACCATAACATTTCCTAAACAGATGACTTTGGGAGCTATTCAAGATGACAGGCTTGTATATGAAATGGGCCTTTCGGTAGGAACACAAATGAAAAAGTTAGGGGTAAACGTTGGTTTTGCGCCAGTTGTAGACATTAACAGTAATCCTAAAAACCCGGTCATAGGCCCAAGATCATTTGGCGAAGATGCTGATTTGGTGTCTCAAAAAGCATCAGCCTATATGCTAGGCTTACAGGAGACTGGGATAATAGCCGTAGCTAAACATTTTCCGGGTCATGGTGATACTCAGGTAGACTCACATCAATCTTTACCCACCATTTCCACAGCAAGGGGGGTACTTTTTAACCGAGAATTAAAACCATACTCTAACCTCATTGAAAATGGCCTTAAAGGAGTAATGACAGGACATCTGCATGTTTCCGCCCTGGAAGAAAAAGAAAAATTACCGGCTACCCTATCAAAAGCTGTTACCACGGAAATTTTGAAAGAAACCTTGAATTTTAAAGGGTTAGTATTTACAGATGCACTAAACATGAAAGCCGTATCTGACATACATCAAAATGGAGAAGCGGAGTTAATGGCTTTCCAGGCAGGAAATGATATTTTATTATTTTCTACGCAAGTACCTGCTTCTATGAAGCGCATAAAGAAGGCGGTGAAAAGGAGTACCGAACTTCGTCATCAACTGAATAGATCTGTTCGGAAAATTCTGGCATTCAAGTATGATCTGCTTAAAAACAACCCGGAAGAAATAAACACTGATAACTTATTCAACTCCTTGAATACTAATGAAGACTATGCTCTAAAGCACGAATTGTATCGAAACGCAATGGTTACGGTAAAGAATAAAGAAAACCTTCTACCGGTAAAAAAAACTGATTCTAAGTTTTTTGCCAGCCTCTCGTTTGATGAATGTCCCACTTTTCTTCGCGCATTAAACACCCATACTTTCGTGGCACACTATGAATATGAGTCTTCCGCTGAAGCTCCCCTTTTTGATCGCCTCAAAAACTATGATGTAACTATCGTGGCCGCTTTCGGTCCTCTAAATGATGCTGAACAAGCCTTTTTAGATAAGCTCGCAGAATTTACCACCTTAATCATTTGCCATGCAGGATCAGCTTACCACCTCAAAGAATTCGATGGATTTAGCACTTTAATTCATGCCGAGGAAAATAATATGATCAATCAGGAATTGTTAGCAGATGCCGTTTTTGGGGCGATTGAAGTGAACGGCCGCTTACCGGTTACCGTTTCCGAAGCTATACCCTTAGGAACTGGCACCCACACAGCATCTACCCGTCGGCTAACCAGAGACATTCCCGAGAGCGTAAGCATGGACAGCCAGACGCTGAGTGGTATTGATAAAATAGTTACCGAAGCCGTCTTAGATTCAGCCACACCCGGAGGTCAGGTGTTAGTAGCTAGAAAGGGAAAGATTATTTATGAGAATAATTTTGGGTATTACACTTATGACAGCCTTAAGCCAGTTTCTTCAGAAACGATCTACGATGTAGCTTCTATTACCAAAGTGGCAGCTACCCTTCAAGCGTTCATGTTTCTATATGAACGAGGGGATATTGATTTGGAGAAAAAACTCTCTTTTTATTTACCGGAGTTGCGTGGCACCAATAAAGAACATATGTTGATCATCGATATGCTTACACACCAAGCCGGCTTATGGCCCTATTTACCATTCTGGAAGCGAACATTTCAAGATTCTGTTTTTATCGAAGGTTTTTACAGCAGTGATTTAGAGAATGATTTTCAATTTCATGTAGCTCCTGGTCTTTATGCTTCCAATAGCATCAGAGATAGCGTTTGGACCTGGGTGAAAAATTCCCGAGTGATCACTAAAAAATATCGGCAGCCATACCCTTACCGATACAGCGATATGGGATATTACTTTTTACAGCGCTTGATTGAAAAAGTACTGAACCAAAATATGGAGGAATTTTTACACCAAAATATTTATAATCCAATAGGCATGACATCCACCGGGTATCTCCCATTGTGTCGTTTTCCGCTATCACGCATTGCACCTACGGAAGATGATAACTATTTCAGAAAAACGCTTGTTAACGGCATGGTACACGATGAGGGTGCTGCACTCGTTGGCGGTATAGCAGGGCACGCAGGTTTATTTAGTAACGCAACGGATTTAGCAAAATTGATGCAAATGCATTTACAGGGCGGTATTTATGGCGGACATCGATTCTTACAGCCGGGAACTGTCGGTCTTTTTACAAAGCAACAATATGAGTCTAATAGGCGTGGCATAGGATGGGATAAACCTGCTCAAGGCCAGTGGTACGGTCCATCAAGCAGATTTGCATCGGGAAAGACCTTTGGTCATACCGGGTTTACCGGTACGGCGGTCTGGGCAGATCCTGAGTTTGATCTGGTATTTATCTTTCTCTCCAACCGTATTCATCCTGATGCCTCCAATAAAAAACTCATACGAAATAATATTCGTACAAGAATTCAAGAAGTGATCTATGAGTCTATTTGGAAGTACGAACAGTATCATTGTAATCATTAAGTATATAACCTCATGAAAATAGGTATTGTGTGTTATCCTACCTTTGGCGGAAGTGGCGTGGTAGCCACTGAACTCGGCAAGGCGCTGGCCAAAGCCGGTCATCAAATTCATTTCATCACCTATTCCCAGCCTACCCGGCTTGATTTTTTTAATGAAAATTTATATTACCACGAAGTTGATATTCGTACGTATCCTCTTTTTGAGTATCCTCCTTATGAACTGGCACTGGCCAGTAAAATGGTGGACGTGGCCAAATATGAAAAGCTGGATTTGCTGCACGTACATTATGCCATTCCTCATGCCTCAGCAGCCTACATGGCCAAACAGATCCTAAAAACAGAAGGAATTGAAATACCGGTAGTCACTACTCTTCACGGCACCGACATCACCTTAGTGGGTAAAGATGCCTCATATGAGCCGGTGGTTACTTTTAGTATTAATGCATCCGATGGCATTACAGCCGTTTCAGAGGACTTGAAAAAAGACACCTATGAGCATTTTAATATTCTAAAGGATATAGAGGTAATTCCTAATTTCATTGATCTTAGTCGGTTTAAAAAGCAGAAAAAAGAACACTTTAAAAGAGCAATCTGCCCAGATGGGGAAAGTTTATTAGTTCATACTTCCAATTTTAGAAAAGTAAAACGTGTAGGGGATGTGGTAAAAACCTTCTATAATTTGCGCAAATCCATACCAGCCAAGCTATTACTGGTAGGTGATGGTCCGGAGCGTAATCATATTGAAGCTTTATGCCGTGATCTGGGAGCCTGTGAAGATGTCCGATTTCTCGGTAAACTCGAAGCCGTAGAGGAAGTTCTTTCAGTGGCTGACCTATTCTTAATGCCTTCGGAAAAAGAAAGTTTTGGCTTGGCCGCACTTGAAGCTATGGCCTGTGAGGTTCCGATAATTTCATCGCGTGCCGGCGGTCTACCGGAGTTAGTGGTTGATGGTGAATGTGGTTATCTCTGCGAAGTGGGCAATATTGAGGAGATGACAGAAAAATCTCTTTTTATTTTGAGAGAGGAAAACTTGCCAAGATTCAAGGCTGCTGCACTGGCCAGAGCTAAACAATTTGAAGTGAGCAAGATCATGCCCATGTACGAACTGTATTACGAAAAAGTGTTAGTGGCCTCTTCAAAATTAGAAGTATCTTAATGAATATTTTTTAATAAAAATGTTCATCTAAAAGTCTCTTCACCTAATTTTGTTAATCAATGGAGCAGAGAAGCAGTATTATGCCTAACAATAAGGGAACAAAAGTATTGTTTAAAAATAAGTGGATCGAGAAGTTTTCCAGGACACATATTTCAATCCCTATTTCTATTTTTATTCTTTATTCAGCTGGCCTTTTGTACTGGAGCGTGTCCAACACTGCTTTAGCACTGGGAACGACAGTCGGTTTGTTTTTCATAGGCCTGTTGATATTTACGCTCACTGAGTATATGATGCATCGGTATTTGTTTCATATGGACACCTATACCGAGTTCAGAAGGAAAATCCAATATGCCTTCCACGGTGTTCATCATGATTATCCAAAAGATAAGGATAGATTGGCTATGCCACCCATTGTGAGCATTACGATTGCTACCATTCTACTGTTTCTGTTAAAACTTGTGATGCATGATTTTGTATTTGGCTTCTTACCGGGTTTTTTAACCGGATATGCCGGGTATCTTTTTGTTCATTACATTGTTCATGCGTATCAGCCACCGAAAAATATCTTTAAAACGCTATGGGTGCATCATGGTATCCATCATTACAAGAATCATGAAAAAGCATTCGGTGTTTCATCCCCGCTTTGGGATTTTATTTTCAGAACTATGCCCTAAGCGGCTTCCGAATTTTAATTCACAAAAGTTAATTTCAAAATAGTAAAGGAGCTTATCGAACTTTTCGATTGGGCACTTCTGCTCTACTGTACTTTGGTTTGTTTAGAAATCATTGGTCATGCATAGCTTGAGTTTCTAGATTTTGCGGTGGCAAGCACAAGGATCGTTTTGTAGACAGCAAATTACAGGGCAGACTTGAGATTTAATTCGCCCGTTCACAGTCGTGGTAGTATTAGGCTAGTTGCACGGTATTAATTCAAGTCCCTGGTGATAATACATTGACTAATAGTGGTATACGTTCTCGGAAGACTTCGTAACGGGCAAGATTTTTTTAGTTCCCTGCCGGCCGGTCAGGCTGGGTTTTTTTAATCAATTGCAAAAAATGAACAATCTGTAGATCATCGAGAACCCCGAAATAGATCAAAACAATAAAATCCGGGGCACGTCATGCTCAGTGTAGCCGCTGAAACCTCCATTTTGAGGGATTTAGATAGGGCCTCCTTGAGTATTTCAATTAACTGATTGTCAGAAAGTTAATACTATAAATTAGAGATAGAAACCCCGAACTAGCCTGATAACAGCTTTTTTCGGGGTTTTTAGTTTGTTAAATTGAAGTGTGACCAACAATTAAACACTGTAATTTATGACTCCTCAAGAGCTTTTCCAACCTGAACAGTTTTTAACCCCGAA
>JBCCSU010000167.1:0-10222 GCA_039199635.1 Bacteroidota bacterium
AAAACCATTGGAATTGGAGAATCCCGGCTCGCGGTAAAGATCCAATCTTGGGAAGAAAATCTGCCGTCACATATTTCATTAGCTTACCTGCCCAGTCTGGGGCAGGTGAAATTACGTTTGACGGCTATTGGCAACGATAAAAAGCAATTAGAATCAGAGACGGACCATCAAATTTCAGTGCTAAGGCCCTTAATTGATAAATACATTTTTGGTTATGATGGAGATGAGATACAGAACGTAATCGGTAAGCTTTTAAAAAACAATGAGTTAACGCTATCCATGGCAGAAAGCTGCACCGGAGGATATTTATCTCATTTGATTACTTCTGTAGCAGGAAGTTCAGCGTATTATCAAGGTTCTGTTATTCCTTACCATAATGAGCACAAGGTGAATGTTCTTGGCGTAAAAGAAGAAACGCTTAAAGCACATGGAGCGGTAAGTGAGGCAACCGTTCTTCAAATGGCAGAGGGCGTAAGACGTAAATTCAATACCAATATCGGTGTAGCTACCAGTGGAATTGCGGGCCCGGACGGTGGCACGGAAGACAAGCCCGTGGGTACTGTTTGGATTGCCATTTCTACTGAGCAAGAAACAATCGCAAAGAAATTACAGTTATGGAAAGACCGTGAAATAAATATTCGGGCTGCCTCCATTGCAGTACTTAATCTGATCAGGATTACTTTATCGAAAACGATTGAATTAAGGAACTAAAATGATAATTTTGCACCTGTTTTTAAGAAATGACTAAGTATTATGGCACTTGTTGAACTACTGATGCCCAAAATGGGTGAAAGCATAATGGAAGCTACCGTACTAACGTGGCTTAAAAGTGAAGGGGACAGCATAGAACAAGATGACTCTATTCTTGAGGTAGCCACGGATAAAGTAGATACGGAGGTACCTTCTACCCATGCAGGAGTGCTTAAAGAAATTTTAGCGCAAGATGGAGATGTAGTAGAGGTAGGAAAACCGATTGCCATAATTACCACAGAAGGAGATGACACAGAGGTTACAGAAACACCGGTAGCCGAAATCCAAGAAGTAGCTCAGGAAGTTGAAAGTACTTCTAATGGTCACGCAGTATCCAATGGTGAGGACACCGTATCACATTCAAAATCAGATCGGTTCTATTCTCCTTTGGTTAAGAATATTGCTAAAAAGGAAGGAATAGCTGTAGCAGAACTAGATACAGTAGCCGGAACAGGTAAAGAAGGAAGAGTTACAAAAAAAGATATTCTAGCTTACTTGAAAATAAGGCAAGATACGGTTGCCCCAGAGCCTGAAAAAATCATTACAACTACCTCAGAAATGGTCACCACTCGTCCACCTCAAAAGGTGAACGTATCTATTTCTTCTGGTGACGAAATTATTGAAATGGATCGCATGCGTAAGATGATAGCGGAACGCATGGTAGATTCAAAGCGAATTTCTCCACATGTAACTTCATTTGTAGAAGCCGATGTAACCAATATCGTTTCCTGGAGAAATCGAAATAAAAATGTATTTAAACAACGAGAAGGCGGTAATCTTACTTTTACACCCATATTTATAGAAGCAGTTACCAGAGCCATCAAAGATTATCCAATGATCAATATCCAGGTGGATGGTGATAAGATCATTAAAAAGAAGGATATCAATATAGGCATGGCAGTGGCGTTACCCTCTGGCAATCTAATTGTGCCTGTGATAAAAAATGCCGACCAGCTTAATATCACTGGCTTGGCAAACAAAGTCAACGACCTTGCCATACGGGCAAGAGATAACAAATTAAGTCCTGACGAACTTTCCGGTGGTACTTTTACTATTTCAAACGTAGGTTCCTTTGGGAATGTAATGGGCACCCCTATCATTATGCAGCCGCAAGTAGGAATATTAGCGTTAGGAGCTATTGTGAAGAAGCCGGCAGTAATAGAAACGCCAAATGGAGACGCTATTGCCATACGGCACAAAATGTTCTTATCTCACAGTTACGATCATAGAGTAGTGGACGGTTCACTAGGTGGAATGGTAGTGCGCAGAGTGGCTGATTACCTGGAACGATTTGATGTGAATAAAGAAATTTAGAATAGGTCAATTGTTCAAATATGAATGCAGTGACTCTAAATTTTTCTTAGCATTCCCTATAAATATTTGATCATCTATTATAAAAACCGGGCGTTTTAAAAAAGTGTACTCATCAAGAATGTATTGCCTGTAATCATCTTCTGTCAGATTTTTATTCTTAAGTCCAAGTTCCTTATACTTTCGGGCTACCCTTGAAAACAATGATTCATATGAACCCGAAAGTGACCTCATACGGTCCAATTGCTCTGGAGTGATCTTTTCTGTTTTAATGTCTTGAAATTCAAAATTATCATCAAGGTCAAGGTCTTTGATAATTCTATTGCAAGTATCACAAGTGGATAGATAGTATACCTTTTTCATAAATACTGTTTTGGTTCAAAGTAAGTGCATTATTTGTATTTGGAAGGCCTGATTTCTATTTTTAGTTATCTCAAAACATATGACCAGGGTTATATCATTTATTAGTAGAAAAGGAGGCACCGGTAAAACCACTAATGCCATTAACCTGAGTACAATGCTCCACAATTTGGGCTACAAAGTGTTACTCATTGAAACCGATACGAACTACACGCTCAATACGCTTCGTAAAATGGAGATCTACAAGTCCGGAGCTAAAGAAGAAGCGGTATTTAAGATCATTGGATCTGATGATGATAAAATAGCTGATGAACTGCAAGGGTTGAAAGTTCAAAACACTTATGACTACATTATCGTGGATAGTGCGGGAAAAACAACCGATGCCGGCATAAAGAAGCTTTGCCTCATCAGCGATGCAGCCATTGTACCCTCCAGCTTAACCCAGAATGATCTCATTGTTACTTATCAAACGATCGAAGATCTGTCTCCTGCCAAAGCCCTAAATACAAATCTCAAAATTTTTGTACTACCTAACAGAATACACAGCGCCACTAAAATAGCTACTGTTCTGGACGCTATGGATAACCTTGAGGCTGAAGTTTTAGAAGTAACTGTACCTCAGAAAAATCTATACGTGAATTATAGTACCATTTTGGCAGAAAAAGAATATCACGAAATCGCGAAAATTATCATCAATAAGTTAGAAAATGAGTAAAAGAAAAAACCCATTAAAGGATCTGGACTCTTTTCTAAAGCAGGAAGCCAGCTCATTTGTAGAACCTGACAAAATACCATCCCCCCACCTAAAAGAGGACCAAGCGCCCAAGGCGCTAAGGCAAGAGGAGGTTATAGATTTTTTCCAAAAATTGGCCAATGAGGACGAAAAAAAGTTTAGAACTACCTTGATTGATATTGTTCGTAAATCCCTGGAATGGAAGGGTCTGGAGAAGGCCGAGGACAAAATGTTAATGAACACCCTGCTTTACTTCGAAAATCAGGAGAATTGGAAAGAGGCTATCTCAGATTACTGGTCAACACGATAATATGAATTCAAAATTTTGTTCGTTCCGGAACGGGACTAACCGGATCTGAAAGTAAGTGATCTGACATCCTCATTTTTTTTATGCGCTCGGCCGAATAGGTTTTAATGAAAAACATATCTTAGCAGCCGTTTAGAATAATTCAACTCGCTATGAAATTCGGTACCAAAACTATTCACGCAGGAGTAGAACCAGACCCATCCACCGGGGCTATCATGACCCCTATTTATCAAACCTCCACTTATGTGCAGGCTTCCCCTGGCGATCATAAAGGATATGAATACTCTCGAACGCAGAATCCAACACGCGATGCCTTACAAAAGAATTTAGCAGCACTCGAAAACGGTACATACGGGCTTTGCTTTGCTTCAGGCCTGGCTGCTATAGACGCAGTCATTAAATTATTACATCCGGGAGATGAGGTTATAGCTGCCAATGATCAGTATGGCGGTACTTACCGGCTTTTCACGAAGATATTTTCTAAATATGGTATAAAATTTCACTTTATTGATATGGAGGACATCTCCAACATCAATAGTTATATCAATGAAAAAACTAAGCTCATTTGGTTGGAAACACCTACCAACCCTATGATGAATGTCATAGATATGAAGGGCGCCGGTAAAATCGCTAAAGAAAATAACATTCTTCTGGGTGTAGACAACACTTTCGCGACACCTTACTTGCAAACGCCTCTTGACTTTGGCGCTGACTTGGTAATGCATTCGGTAACAAAATACTTAGGAGGTCATTCGGATGTAGTTATGGGTGCTTTAGTAGTAAATGACGAAAAGTTGGCAGCAGACCTGGCTTTTATCCAGAACAGCAGCGGTGGAACACCCGGACCACAAGACGCATTTTTAGTATTACGTGGCATAAAAACACTACATATAAGAATGCAAAGGCACTGCGAAAATGGCAAAGCCATTGCAGACTATTTAAGCAAGCATCCTAAGATAGATAAAGTGTATTGGCCTGGTTTTGAAAGCCATCCCAACCATCATATTGCCAAAGAACAAATGAATGATTTTGGAGGTATGATTTCTTTTACACTGAAAGGAAATGATAAGGACGAAGCTTTTAGGGTTATGGAGAGTTTTCGTTATTTCTCTCTGGCAGAGTCTTTAGGTGGAGTAGAATCATTAGTGAATCATCCGGCCAGCATGACACACGCAAGTATTCCCTATGAAGAGCGCCAAAAAATAGGCCTAATTGATTCGTTGATACGGTTAAGTATAGGTATAGAAGATGCCGAAGACCTGATAGAAGACCTGAAGCAAGCCATAGGATAGATAATAAAGCTTTGTTACAAGGTCAGGCAGTAGGAGGTTATCAAATCATAACGGTTTCACCTCTTCGGGGAATAGTAACACAAAGCTACTACCCGAGTCAATTTCCGTTTCTAATTCTATATTGATACCAAGCCTATCACACAAAATTTTTACAATGGCAAGTCCCAAACCATTACTACTCTCACCGGCCGTAGGGCGGGCACTTAGCTTTTTAAACTTCTGAAAAAGCTGTTGTTTGTCTGATGTTGTAAAACCAGGTCCTTGGTCCTTGATGATCAACACAGGTGCTTTATTTTGATCTTGAATGGACAAGCACACTACCGTATTAGCGTTCGAAAACTTAATGGCATTTGACAGGAGGTTATCGATAACTCGTACTAAAAGTGAACTGTCTGTTTTGATGAAAACCTGCTCACCAGGCAAGCTCAGCTTCATTTCAATTTTCTTAGACTTTGCAGCCATTAAAAAGGCTTGATGTTTCGTGTGTATTAATTCGGTTAAGCTAACCTCCGTTATATTGAGCTTTCTAACTTGCCCCTCGAATGCATTTACGTCCAACAAATCACGGATAAGATCTGTACTATTGTTAGTGATTTGCTTTAGAAGTTCTACATAATTCGCTTGTTCTTTATCCAGTTCGGTGAAGTTTAACAAGTCCGCAATTCCTTTCACCCTATTGATAGGTGATTTAAGGTCATGAGCCACAATATTCATTAAAGTATCTTTCTCATTATTTAACTCGGCCAGTTGTTCATTTCGCGTTTGTAATTTTTGATTTTGATGCTGGATCTGATCATTCTGTTTACTGATCTCATCGGCTTGTTCTTCAATTTGTCGGTTTTTAACTTGAAGCTTCATAAACATCTGCTTGCGCTTTCTGCCTGCATACCAGATACCAATGAGAAAAACACCTATCAATGTAACTACAGCTACTAAAGCAATGTTCGCTAGTCTCTGACGCTCAATAACCGCTACACTTCTAGCTTCATTCAGTCTTAATAGCTCATTTTCTTTTTCCTTGGTTTCTAACACTATTCGGGACTCAAGTCTCTGTATATCTCTGGCCATTTGAGCATTTGACCAGGCCTCTTTTAGCTCAGCATAACGCTTGAAATGACGGAATGCCATGGCCGTGTTTTTTGTAAATTCATAGATCTCAGATAACCTTAAATGAGCTTCCTTTTCTATAGATAGCAGTTTATTGATGTTTTCATTTAAAACTATTTCATTGAGTACCTCCTTGGCATCATTATACTTTTCTACAGCCATTAAAGACTCGGCATAGCGTAGCCGAACCTGATTTAATAATTCTTCATTATTACTCCCTTCAAGTTTTTTCATCGCTAGCTGTGCATAAGTGAATGCTTCCCCGTCTTGATCCATTTTTGAATGTACCTGGGAGATACCCAATTCTACTCTCGCCACTCCTACTTCATCAGATATAGACTCTGCTACTCTTAGCGCCTTTTCATATTCTCTAACCGCCTTATTATAATTTTGACGTTCAACGTAGATAGCGGCTAACTCCACCAGAACAGAGATTTGACCCGTGACATCACCTAGTTTTTCTCGTATTTCCAAGGTTTTTTTCGCCATTTCCTCAGCTTTTACATAATTATTTTGGGACCTGTATAGCTCGGAGAGACTTTTATATACATAAGCGGAACCCTGAAGGTCACTCAGTGAGTTGAAGTGTTTTAACGCCTCATAAAAATGATCATAGGCTTTTAGAAATGAACCTTGGTTGAAATATAAGCGCCCAAGGCTATTTAACGCGTGAGCAAACTGAAGTGTATCTTGAAAATTCAGTGCTACCTCTTTGGCTTCAGAATAGAAGTCAAAAGACTTAAGATTATCCCCTTTATACTGATACGCCACACCTATAAAAGTAAGTGCCTGTGCGATGTTTCTGGGCAGGCCTTCATCCTTGATCAGTTCTACCGATTTATTTGCATAGTAGATGGTACTATCGGGGTAAGCTTTACGAAATTCCCAGGCCAACTGCTCGTAGATACTTGTTACTACCATAGGATCGGCTGTTTTTTTTAACTCTACCCTAAGGCTATCGACCACAGAAATATCTTGCGCTCTCGAAAGAAAAGACACTAAAAAGAGAAGTAAGAAAAGTGCGTTTCTTATTGTCATTGGCTTTAACAAACATAACAATTCCCGTTGCATGATAAATGCCTTTTTGAGCTAAATAGTTAAACAATTATTCAGATATTTCAGATGAAATAGCACTGCTTACCGCTAATCAAATAGAAGTATATTTTCTATGGTGTTAAATTGTATCTTCATCGATGGATCGATTTAGAAAATTAACCTATAATAAAAATGAAGAACGTGCTGCGCCTTACAATAGTGCTACTTATTTCCATATTAGTTTGTGATTCCTACGGGCAACGTAGAAAAAAGGGAAGTTCAGAGCCTGTATTGTCTTTTGATAAAAAATTATACGATGGTCTGGAGTGGCGTAATATTGGTCCGTTTCGAGGTGGCCGATCTGCAGCGGCTACAGGCGTGCCTGGCAAACCTAACCTATATTATTTCGGAGCTACAGGCGGTGGTGTTTGGCGTACCACTGACGCAGGAAATACCTGGGAAAACATTTCCGATGGATTCTTTGGCGGTTCTATAGGCGCAGTAGCCGTAAGTGAATGGGATAATAACGTTATTTATGTCGGTGGTGGAGAAGTTACCGTAAGGGGAAATGTAAGCTATGGATACGGCATGTATAAATCTGTAGATGCGGGAAAAACGTGGACGCATATTGGCCTAAAAAATTCACGCCATATTCCCAGGGTACGCATACACCCAAAAAACCCGGACTTAGTGTATGCCGCTGTTATGGGAGATCTTTATAAGCCCACTGATGAACGTGGTGTGTATCGCAGTAAGGATGGTGGGAAAAATTGGGAAAAAATACTATTTGCTAATAGTAATGCAGGAGCTGTAGACCTGGTAATGGATCCTAATAACCCGAGAATACTCTATGCATCTACCTGGAGAATAAGAAGAACACCTTATAGCCTTGAAAGTGGCGGTGAAGGATCGGCCATTTGGAAAAGTACAGATGGTGGAGATAATTGGACCAACATTAGTAAGAACGAAGGTCTTCCTGGAGGCATTTGGGGCATATCAGGGATTACAGTATCCCCTGTTAATTCAAATCGAGTTTGGACCATCATAGAAAATAAGGACGGTGGCGTGTACCGGTCGGACGATGCCGGTAAAACATGGAAAAAACTTAACTCTTCCAGAAGTCTGAGACAGCGGGCTTGGTATTATACTCGCATTTATGCCGATACCCAGGATGAAGATCGCGTATACGTTATGAACGTTCGATATCACCGCTCAAAAGACGGTGGCAAAACCTTTGAAGCTTTTAACGCCCCCCATGGCGATCATCACGACTTGTGGATTGCTCCCGAAGATAATCAGCGAATGGTAATTGCCGATGATGGAGGTGCGCAAGTTAGTTTTGACGGTGGTGAGAATTGGTCAACGTATAACAATCAGCCTACCATTCAATTTTATCGGGTTACTACGGATAATCATTTTCCTTATCGCATCTACGGAGCTCAACAGGACAACAGCACACTAAGAATTGCGCACCGGACTACCGGGAGGTCTATTGGTTCCAGAGATTGGGAACCTACAGCCGGAGGAGAGAGCGCTCATATTGCGGTCAATCCAGATAACAATGACATAGTTTATGGTGGTAGCTACGATGGTTTTTTAACTCGATTAAACCATAAGACCGGTGAGATCAGGGCTATTAATGTTTGGCCTGATAACCCTATGGGACATGGCGCGGAGGAAATGAAGTATCGTTTTCAATGGAACTTTCCTATATTCTTCTCCCCTCATGATAGTAAAAAGCTTTACACTACCTCAAACCATGTGCATGTTTCATATGATGAAGGAGAATCCTGGGAGGTAATCAGTCCGGACCTGACCCGGAATGATTCCACTAAGCTCGGCTCCTCTGGTGGTCCAATTACGAAGGATAACACCAGCGTGGAATACTACTGTACCATTTTTGCTGCTGCTGAATCACCCTATGAAAAAGATTTGATATGGACCGGTTCTGACGATGGGTTGGTCCATGTCACCAAAGATGGTGGTAAAAACTGGGAAAATGTAACTCCACCTTCCATGCCTGAATGGATGATGATTAATAGCATTGACATTGATCCATTCTCGAAAGGTGGTGCCTACCTAGCGGGTACAAGATATAAAATGGGTGATTATACCCCATATTTATACAGAACCAAAGACTATGGTAAAACCTGGAAGCTAATCACCAAGGGCATTTCTAACGATCACTTCACTCGTGTGGTCCGAGCTGATCCGAAACGTAAAGGACTGCTCTATGCCGGTACAGAAACCGGAATGTATATTTCTTTTGATGATGGTATAAGCTGGCAATCTATGCAAATGAACTTACCCGTAGTTCCTATAACAGATTTAGCTATTAAAAATGATAATTTGATAGCAGCTACACAAGGCAGAAGCTTTTGGATGATTGATGATCTCACCCCTTTTCATCAACTACGCCCTGAAATGAAAAATAGTGAGGCTTACCTATTTAAACCGTTGAACAGTTATCGCATCAGAGGTGGTGCAGCCAGAGATTCAAAAACAGTAGGTAAAAATCATCCTGGTGGCGTTATGATACATTATTATCTTGAAGATACCGCTAAAACCGATACCCTTAGAATAGAAATGGTAGAACTTAATGGAAAGTTGATCAAAGCTTTTAGTACTGCCCCTGATAAAGATAAAAAAGAGGGTAAACTGAACGTAAAACCGGGCTTAAACCGGATGATTTGGAATATGCGTTATCCGGGTGCCGAAGGTTTTGATGGTATGATCCTTTGGTGGGCTTCTTTAAGCGGTCCTATGGCACTACCTGGAGATTATAAAGTGCGGATGGTGTTTAATGGACAAACTCAAGAACAGAATTTTACTATTTTGAAAGATCCAAGGTCTGGTTCCTCAGAAACTGAGCTGAAGGAGCAATTTGATTTCTTAAATGAAGTGATTGCCAAACTTACCGAAACCAACACCTCAATTAAAAAGATACGCGAAGCCAGGAAACAAATCAATACAGTGACTTCCAGACTAAAAGATGAAGAAGGAAAAGAAATAAAAGAAATGGCCAAATCCATTTTAAAAGAAATAAAGACGATTGAAGAGGCGCTTTATCAAACTAAAAATCAAAGCAATCAAGATCCTTTAAATTTCCCCATTAGGTTAAATAACAAACTCGGTCACCTGAATTCGCTTATGGCCATGGGTGACTATAAACCTACCCAGCAGGCGCGAGAATTTAAGAAGGAAGTTTCCAGTCGAATTGATGCTGAGTTAAGTAAACTATCCAAAATATTTGACGAAGAAATTCCAAAATTCAACGCACTTGTCAAATCACAGTCCATTGATGCTGTTATTTTATCTGAAAAATAG
>JBCCSU010000168.1:0-10166 GCA_039199635.1 Bacteroidota bacterium
ATAATCTTGGAAACGGATTTTTAAGTGAATTCAACACTCCTGAACATAAGTTTAATGTCTCATTCAGTAACAGGAAACTTACAGACAAAATAGGTTTTAATATTACCTATAGATGGCAAGACGAATTCTTATGGGAAAGTTCGTTTGCCATTGGAGACGTACCTTCTATAGGTACATTTGACGCACAGGTTAGCTACAAATTGTCTGGATTGAAATCAATGTTAAAATTGGGGGCTTCGAATCTGACTAACGAGAGGTACGTATTAAATTATGGAGGTCCCACCATAGGATCAATATATTACCTATCTATAACATTTGACGAGTTCATGAATTGATAAAACTTTTAGAAAAAAGACATGAGAAATATTAACAGATATCTAGTTCTCGGTTTAGTTGTAGCTATGATGTGGTCATGTACCTATGACGAACCGGAAATAGCAGAACCTTCAAGTGGTGAACTCGATTTCACCAAATTAGTAAGTGTTGGTAACTCCTTAACGGCTGGATTTATGGATGGCGCCCTGTATAATCAGGGTCAAATGAATTCATTTCCTTCGCTTCTCGCCATGCAAATGAGTCAAGTAGGTGGTGGTCAGTTTAATCAACCTGATATAAATTCTGAAGTAGGATTTACCGGTACCGTACCAGACGGCATGGGAGGAACTATTGTTTTAGGACGACTGAGATTAGTCGGTAGTACACCAAGCCCTATCATCCCTGGCGAAATACCTACACCTTTTACTGGCGATAAAACAGAACTTAACAATTTTGGGGTACCTGGAATAACCCTTGCTACTGCTCTGACACCGTTAACAGGTGATTTGTCAGCGCCAGCTAACCCTGCTTTTAATCCATTATATGCCAGATTTGCTTCCAACCCAGGTACATCTACCGTAATAGAAGACGCAGCAGCGGCCTTAGCGGACGGCGGTACTTTCTTTACCTTTTGGCTGGGCAATAATGACATATTAGGTTATGCTACGGGAGGAGCCGCAAATGAGGCAATTCTTACAGAGGTAGCGGATTTTGGTGCACGTTTTGATCTCGCGTTAAATGCCATGTTAACCGCTGCTCCTGACGCTGAAGGTGTAGTTGCTAATATTCCAGATGTAACGTCTATTCCATATTTTACTTTAGTACCGCACAATCCAGTTCCATTATCCGCTGCACAGGTAGCTGGTCTCACGGCTGGTTTTGGAGGCTTTAATGCTGCTCTGGATGGTATAGTAGCAGCTCTAGGTCACGATTCTGATGATGCAGATCAGCGGAAAGTGATTTATGCTGAAGGTGATGGTAATCCTCTGCTAATCATTGATGAAAGCTTAGAAGATTTGAGTTCCAAATTTGATCAATTAGAAGTTGCCGGTGCCATTTCAGCTCAAGACAGAGCAGCATTACAACCTTTTGTTCAAGCAAGACCGGCTACATCAGACGATTTGATTCCCTTGCCTACTTCTCCAGAAATTGGAAGAGACTTAAACCCTGCCATGCCTGGTACGGCTTTATTGGGTATCAGTGTTCCATTAGAGGATAGTCGAGTAGTTACTAAAACCGAGTTAGATTTCATTCTGGATAGAACAGCCGCCTTTAATGAGATAGTGGCAAATAGAGTTAGCAGTAATAGTGATAGATTGGCACTATTCGATGCCAACGCTTTACTAAATAATTTGGTTACTAACAACGTGACCATTAATGGCTCTGGATTGAGTGCTTCTATAGCTCCTCCTTTTGGTGCATTCTCTACCGATGGTGTGCATCCTAATTCAAGAGGCTATGCTTATTTGGCCAATGAAATGATAGATGTGATAAATGCTAAGTTTGGATCAAGCATACCAGGATTAAACCCCAATGACTATCCTGGAAATTCATTGCCTGAGTAAATAAGATATAGTACAAGTAGGAGTTACTTCATTTAAGTAACTCCTACCATTTAAGCTCTATAACCAAATAACCTCTTCTCCTTTATAGCCGCAGAGACT
Organism: Bacteroidota bacterium; assembly: GCA_039199635.1. Taxonomy (GTDB): domain Bacteria; phylum Bacteroidota; class Bacteroidia; order Cytophagales; family Cyclobacteriaceae; genus Fulvivirga. The sequence goes on from JBCCSU010000168.1 coordinate 1,980, forward strand.
TTTCTAGGCACCATATTTTCCCACCCTACTTGCCCGGATTTTATCATAGCCAGCACATTGTCTGAAACTATATCCAGATGGTCAAGTGTGGGACGATCAATGTCCACTAGCTTGTTATTGCTTCTTAAATATTCTAAAAGCCCTTGTAAATTGTCAGGAAGCTGAAAGTTATTCAGGTTATAAAGCTCGGCCGCATCAGGTTTAAAAGAAGGGTAAACATAAAGTGTTACGTTATTCCCAAACAATGTACCGAAAGCTTCAAGAACGCCACCCTTCAAGTCTTGGTAATAGTTCTCATCAAATACTTTCTGGAGATTGTATATGCCTAATATGATCCCAATTTTCTTCCCTCTTGTTATGGCCGATATATAATTTACCAGACGATAATAACGGATGTAATTAGAGATCATCACGTTCTGCCCTAAAGAACAGATGATATCCACCCTATTTAAAAAATCTTCTTCATCTATGCGGCCATCCATACTCAGATCAGCCAGGGTCAACTCGGTAAGAACTACAATTTTCTTTTTATCGACATCCGGATCTTTCTTAAACTGTCTCATGGCAGAGATAAGCATATCTACATTGACTAGGGTAACAGGCCTAAATCTTCCTCTTAACATCAATACATTTCTTTTGTAGAGAAATTCGGAAGGTTGCTGAACGCTGCCATCAGCTCCGAATATGGCCACCTTGGTCATACCATTCTTAACTAACTTTAGGCTCATGATCCGGTTATCTACCCGCTCAAAATCTGGACCTTCAATTCTAAACATATCGATTTCAATACGGCCTTTCGCCAATTCATCGCTCAATGAATTCAGAAAAGCATCTCCTACCTCCTTGTGGAAAAGACAAGCATAAATTAGATTTACTCCAACCACTCCTACCGCATATTGTTGTAAAATGCTATCGTTATCGTGCATCTTAATGTGTATAACACATTCATTGAACGGACCTTCTGGCCGGGTTTGAAACCTTACACCAATCCAGCCGTGCGCCTGATTAGTTTTACTGTAGTTTAGCGCCTCCATCGTATTGGCAAAAGCAAAAAATCGGGTCTCTTTTGCTCTATGTGGTAACCTTTCTGATAACAATCGATACTCCTTTTCCAACATCTTTATCAACCGTGCTTCGCACACATAACGGTCAGAAGTACCATAAATAGCATCACTAAAGCTCATATCGTAGGCGGACATGGTTTTAGCCACCGTTCCGGAGGCACCACCTGCCTTGAAAAAATTAGCGGCTACCTCTTGCCCCGCACCTATTTCAGCGAATGATCCATAAATATCGGGGCTTAGATTTATTTGAAGTGCCTTTTCCTTTGTAGAAAGCTTTGATGGATGGTCCATTACCTCTGTTATTTTAACCTAAATGTAATTTGAAAATCAAAACATAACAATGTTATTGGTAAGCACTTATGCCTTTTTAATGTTTAAATGGTTTTCTTATCTTGAACTTTCGTTTACTTGGTTTTAAAACTTTATGGAAGTACTAGACTTCATTACGCTACTCGTTATACTAGCGGCCTTCTTCACATTAATCAACGTCAAATACCTCAAACTACCTTCTACTATTGGGCTGATGTTATTGGCCCTTGGTTTATCAGTGTTTATTATTCTAGGCGAATGGGTTTTTAAAACGCTGAATGAGCTGGCCACCAACCTAATGACGGAGTATGATTTTTCAGATGTCCTATTTCAGGTTATGCTCAGTTTTCTACTCTTTGCAGGAGCACTGGAGCTTGATTTACGAAAGTTAGGTGAAGAAAAATGGCCCATTTTTGCACTAGCTACCATTGGGGTTATAATTTCTACATTTATAACCGCCACGGCTATTTATTACCTCTTGCCTCTGGTAGGACTGCCATTGGATTATATCTACTGTCTGATATTTGGTGCCCTTATTTCCCCTACCGACCCTATTTCCGTATTGGCAATGATGAAAAAGACCACGGTCTCTAAAAATCTGGAATCTCAGATAGCGGGCGAATCACTTTTTAATGATGGCGTGGGCGTTGTAGTATTCTTAACCATACTGTCCATTGCTTCCAACGGTGTCGAAAATTTCGAACCTCTAAACGCTTTACAGCTTTTTGGCATAGAAGTAATCGGAGGTATGGCTTTGGGAGCAGCCATAGGTTATTTGGGTCTCTACCTACTAAAGATCATTGATAACCAACATACGGAAATAGAAGTATTAGTTACGCTGAGCATGGTACTTGGAGGGGCCAGCCTGGCAGAAATGATCCATGTTTCAGGTCCTTTGGCCATGGTGGTTATGGGGCTCTTCGTAGGCCGAAAAGGGCGTAACAAAGAGTTGGAAACGGTAGCCGGAGACTACGTATATAAATTCTGGCATTTAATGGATGAGGCTATGAATGCTATACTTTTCATACTGATCGGACTACAAGTAATAGTCATAAAATATGAGGTTGACTTTTTTTATGGTGCTGCTTTTGCCATTGTCTCCGTTCTATTGTCCAGGTTCATTGGCGTTGGCCTGCCCATCTCTGTTATGCGTCTGAAACGCACGTTTCCAAAGTTTACTATTCGTATTTTAACCTGGAGCGGCCTGAGAGGCGGCATAAGCGTGGCGCTGGCCCTCTCACTGTATGAAACCACTACGATTAACACACGAATTGTAGATATTATTATAACCATGACATACTGCACGGTGCTGTTCTCAATTCTGGTTCAGGGACTGACGGTAAGTAAACTCTTTGAGAAGTTTAACGCAGCAAACTCCAGCGCTTGATGTCCAAAATATCCGTTCACAAGCTTTGTCCATATTATCTTTCGTATGACATTAAATTTCCATAATTTCAGCGGTTTAAACAGAGACAAATGGCGAACAGAGGAGGCTTCTCCAGCAAATTAGGTTTTATTTTGGCCGCGGCAGGATCCGCAGTAGGATTGGGTAACATTTGGGCTTTCCCCTTCGAGGTGGGTGCAGGTGGTGGCGCTGCTTTTCTGATCATGTACCTCGCCTTTTGCTTTATATTATGTTTTCCTGTAATGGTCACGGAAATTGCCATTGGCCGGAAAACACAGTTAAACCCGGCCGGCGCTTACAGTTCATTAGGATTTAAAAAATGGCGAATTCTAGGCTTGCTGGGTATTCTCAGTGGAGTTGTTATTCTTTCTTTCTATAACGTAGTAGCCGGGTGGGCATTTGGCTACTTTGTAGAATTAGTATCGGGTAATTTTGATATTGGCAATCAATTTGGTGAGTTTACCAAGGATGTCACCACGGTAGGATTGTACGCCATTGTTTTCATGTTTGCCACAGGTTTTATCGTTTCTAAAGGCGTTTCGGGAGGCATAGAACGAGCCTCAAAAATTTTGATGCCCACATTGATCACCATGATCTTGGGGCTGGTTATTTACTCCTTAACCTTAGATCATGCCTTTGAAGGCTTAAAATTCTATCTCGTCCCGGATTTCTCTGAACTCACTGTTGGAGTGATGGGCAACGCTATGGGACAAGCATTCTTCTCTCTATCGCTGGGTATGGGCGCGTTGATCACTTACGGAAGTTATGTTGGTAAAAATGATAATATTGTTAGCTCTGCCGCCTTTATTACACTGGCAGACGTGGGCATAGCCTTTATTGCCGGTTTGATGATGTTTCCATTAGTAGCTTACCTGACCAACGGAACCATGGAAGGAGCAGGTCAGGGTGCTGGATTAATTTTTTCAGTTTTGCCCGGTGCATTCGAAAGTCTTGGGCCTGTTTTAGGAATCATCGTAGGTGCATTCTTCTTCTTGTTACTCTCCTTTGCCGCGCTTACATCTACCGTTTCTTTATTAGAAGTACCAGTGGCCTATATTGTGGATGAACATAACGTAAGGCGGAATAGAGCTGTATGGGCTATAGCCATTGTTATTTTTATATTGGGTATACCTTCCTTACTCTCCAATGGATACTCTGGGTTCTTTTCCAGTTTTATCACCTACATAGGAGCTGAAAGCGCTACGTCATTCATGGATTTTGCTCAGAATGTAGCTAATGACACCTTCTTGCCGCTGGGTGGATGTCTGATCTCGATCTTTGCGGCCTATGCCTGGAAAACCAGAAACTTAAATGAAGAAATAGCCAAAGGCTATCCTGGCTTTTCGGGATCTTTTATTGAAAAGTATCTGAATTTTGCCATAACGATCTTATGCCCTGTTGTGTTGGGAACCATGTTTATCCTTACTTTCTTTAAGACCTTCTTCGGAATTAATTTTGGAGAAATAATATTTGGTTTGTAAGTCAGGTGATAACTCAGACCTCAATAAAACGCTTACCTTCCTGTTTTAAATTATCCCAAGCTTCCGGAGTAGGCGGATTACCTTTTTCAAAATTCTCGATCAACCACAGTACGATTTCCTTTTTGAATCCAAAACTGATCATTAGTTCCTCGCAAAAAGCAACCTCTCTATCTTCAACAATGCCATCAGCATAAACCATAATGACAAGATCATAAAGCTGATTCATTTTTTGGTCATGACTTTTTGGAACTTTTGACGCTATGCTTTTATCATTTTGAATGAGAGTGGCAATTTGACGATCCTTCAAACCATACTTAGCGCCTATTTTATAAAGCATCTCCTCTTCTGAACTATGTAGCTGCCCATCTGCTTTTGCCAACGCAATGAGGTTACGCATATGGTTTTTTTTAAATGATAAATACTGGTGTTCAAAGAAGCCGATCATAAATTCATGATTTTATTTTATCAATATCTAAACTACTTAAATTTCTTATGCTGATAAAATTGTAAACCAGACGCTTACTCTATCTTGTATACACGTGCTATTTGGTTCCTGTGTCTACGAGGGTTTAATTTATGTAAAACTTTATCGAACAGAGAAGGCTTAATGATCTTATCAAGTTTCAATTGCTGATCTGGAAATAGTAATTGAATCCTTTCTATGCGTTGATCTAAGCCCTTCTCACCTTTAAAAATGACATAATTAGGCAGACGGTTTACGGAAGCCATCTCCACTTTTAATTCGTCTGTTGACTTTGCTGACCCCAGGGTAAATACAAATGGCATTTGATTATTTAAGTGCAAACCCTCTTCTTTCATAGTGTTCATTCCCAGAACATCTCCTTTTTGAAAATCCTTATAATCCGCAGCTATTTTTCCCAAATAATAAACGGGAACTTGTTTTGGTGATGATCTTTCGCTCTCCACGATGAGGCTTATTAGGTCTGTTTTTTGTGAAAGATAGTAGATGGGGCCTACCCTATCCCTCTTTGAGGACGTTAAAGCCAGAGCTAGTCCTACCGATATGTTCATTACCCAGAAAAAAAGCCATGACCCACGTAGTACCCTAGGAAAACGTTTCCAAAAATCAGAGCCACTAACAAAATTAGACCACCCGATAGTACCCAATATGATCAGCAAAGGATACATAGGTAAAATGAAACGCTCCTGCTTATTCGGGAAAATGGAATGTACAACAAAAAAGACCAGCACCGCCATAAAAATCTTTGGATCTACTTTCCATGTTCTCAGGTATCCCCACATTAACATCACACTCACCGGTGGTACTAAAAACCCAAAGGTGGTCAGTAAAAATTTGAAGGGTGAGCCGGTAATATAGTTGTAGGCATTTTCAGTATTATGTGCAAAATAGTTTACCACATACTGAAAAGGGTATTCGAAAAATAGAATATCAGGAATTCCTATTACCAAAGAGGTGGTCAGTAAAAAAGCTAATGTAAAATATATACTCTGTCTCCATTTCTTCTCGTACAGAAGTACTAACCCCATTCCTCCTGCAAAGAGTACGGTATGTATTCTCACACTAAACGCTAAGGCAAACAGCGAACCTGCCAGGAAATAATGTAGCCTTTCTCGGCTTGAATTACTCTTCGATTTCAAAATCAGGTAAAAGGCGTACAATACCGGGGGCACACAAACTAGTTCAGCGAGGAACTTTACACTCAAATAGGGCATGAACCACAATAGTGAAAGGATCCAGGCCACACGGATGGCATTTTTTCTATGGGAAATCAGCTCTGTAATTCGAAAACCTAATGATATTATTAACAGCGAATAAACGGAGTGTAATATCCTTAAGGCCGTGGTTTTAGCTATCGGGTCGTTAATACCTATTGCCTCTAAAATCCATATGATACCAGCATTTAGAGCCGGATAAATCATGCTGTGTTTAGGAGGAACCTGCGCTTCTATCCAATGTGGTAACCCGTATACCCAATTTTGTGCTACACGAATAACATCAAAGTGATCATCGTGAAAGGCATAGCCTTTTGAAAAGAAAGCGGCTAGCAGTCTAACTAAAAAGGCTACCGCTAGAATGGAGTACAATGGATAATTGCGGTAAAAAACTTTGAGCTTATTCATTTAAAAATAAAAGCGCAAAGCTAATATGGAGCGTATACAAATCAAGCCTAAGCTTTATTAATCTCTTCCTCACGCAACTCGCGCCGGATGATCTTGCCTACATTGGATTTTGGTAGTTCATCTCGAAACTCAATATGCCTGGGATTTTTATAACCCGTTAGGTTCTCTTTGCAAAAGTCTTTTACTTCTTTTTCAGTGAGTGAGGGATCATTTTTTACCACAAAGATCTTTACACATTCAGTTGATTTTTTATCGGGTATGCCAATGGCAGCTACTTCCAGGACTTTGGGGTGGTTAGCTACCACATTTTCTACTTCATTAGGATATACATTGAAACCGCTCACATTGATCATGTCTTTTTTGCGATCCACAATCTTGAAGAAACCTTCTTCATCCATCAAACCCATATCTCCGGTTCTAAACCAACCACCTTCAAAAAACACTTCGCTGTTATCCTTTTTCCAATATCCTTTCATTATCTGCATGCCTCTGGCACAGATCTCGCCTACTTCCCCAGTACCTAACTGATTACCTTGCTCATCAAAAATACCCATCTCAGTGCCAGAAGTTGGAAGTCCTATAGTGCCTAGCTTATGGCTGCCGTCTAAAGGATTGCAAGAAAGTACGGGAGAAGTTTCACTCAGACCATACCCTTCTACCAATGGTTTGCCGGTAAGTTGTTCCCACCGCCTGGCCACATCATCTTGTACCGCCATGCCACCTCCAATGGTTCCGAATAACTTAGAGAAATCTACTTCTCTAAATTCTTCTTGATTTAATAAACCATTAAATAATGTATTCACACCCGTCATAAGCGTGAACTGATGCTTTTTGAGTTCTTTGATAAAGCCCTTCATATCTCTGGGGTTCGTAATTAAAATATTCTTTGCTCCTACACTGAGCATGAGAATACCATTCACAGTCAAAGCAAAAATATGGTAGAGCGGAATAGCAGTGATCATAGTGTGATCCTTACTTTGATCCAGCAGTGGTTTAAACCAATAGGTGGTTTGCTTAGTATGAGCTATAATATTTTGGTGAGACAACTGCGCACCCTTAGAGACCCCCGTTGTACCGCCTGTGTACTGCAGAAAAGCAGGATCATCTCCGTCCACTTGAGGTCGTTGATAACTCGCGTTTGCCCCTAAAGACAGCGCTTCTTTAATCCCCAAAGCGCCCTCCAAATGAAAAACAGGCACCATTTTCTTCACATGCTTTACCACGGTATTCACCAGCCAGCCTTTCAAAGTCCCAAGGAGATCACCTAACTGGGTAACTATAATTTTATCTATGCCAGTTTCTGTCTTTATCTTTTCAAGGTTAGCTGCAAAATTGGCAACGATTACCACTGCTTTAACCCCCGCATCCAAATACTGATGCTTCATTTCACGAGGTGTATAGAGTGGATTAGTATTGACCACTATCAAACCTGCTCTTAAGGCACCAATCAGAACCACTGGGTACTGCAGCAGATTAGGCATTTGAATAGCTATAGCATCCCCCTTTTTAAGTTGCCAGTGACTTTGAAGAAAAGCCGCAAAATCAGTGGACAGTTTATCCAGGTCAGCGTAAGTTAGTTGCTTACCCATATTTTCAAAGGCTACTTTATTTGCATTGGTCTTAAAGGCCGCGTCAAACAACTCTAAAAGATTTTTATATTCTAACTCACCGAGCTCTTGGGGTATGCCTTTTGGGTAATTCTTGATCCAGGGTAATGCACTCATATTTCACACATGGTTAATAACCTATATTACAAAAAAAGAGGCACAATAAAAGGATTTCGCGATTCACGAATGGCTGGTGCTGTGGAGGAAGGATTCGAACC
>JBCCSU010000169.1:0-10163 GCA_039199635.1 Bacteroidota bacterium
AGTTCGCCTGGTATCGTCACTAATGGCGGAAAGGCTAACCAAAGCGGTGGTAGCAGACCAGTTTGTACCCATAATCGAAAACGGCACTTTCGATGATTACACAGGTATAAATAATGGCGATAACATAGACATGTGGGATATGACGCCAAACGCCACCATTTCAAATCTAGATGGAGGGCCGGATATTGCAAGTCCGTTTATTGAGCTGTGGAATAACACCGCCTTAGATCAATTTTTGGAAACTAAGTTTGCCAACTGTACTAATGAACAGGCCGCCAATACTTCTAACGGAGCCTTCAAAACAAGAGGTGCGAAATTCGATGCCCCATGTCGCAGATTGTATCAGGTGGTTGAAGTTCTGGCTGATGAAGAATATACTGTAACACTCGAAACGCGTTCAGAATTCGAGGGGATAACGACTGAGGTATTCATTTTGAATACTGAGATCACGACAGAGGACGATATAGACGCTGACCGATCTACGGATAATCCTCTTATTGATGGGTATTTATTAATTACAAATGATTTTAATTCATCAAGCGGAAATTCTGAAAACAATACGCTGACTAGAAACATACTCAGGTTTACTGCATCAACAGATCAAATAGTGATTTACATCAGGTCTCTGGACGCAGTTGATGGTACAAAAGAGGTGTTCATTGATAATATAACAATTAACTAAGATAGGTAATGAGTAACCAAAAGGCTTGGCTAAAAAGTCTTTTGGTTACAACGAAACCGGGATAATCTAGGATATACAGTTTATGATTTTAAAACAAAATATATATTTATCCATACTCTGTTTTTTCTGCATCATTTCATTATGCAATGCGCAGGAAATTGACCTTTCACATTGGAAGATTACCATACCTGCAAGTCGTCCGGATAATCCCAATAAACCGTTAGAAGTTTCGCCACCTGAAATCTTGGATTTTGAGAATAACGAAGCTTTGGCGCCCTATTTTTATCGAGATCCCAAAGACAAGGCACTTGTATTTCATGCCTCTCCGGCACAAACTACCAAGAATACAAAATACTCCCGCTCAGAGTTGCGTGAGCAGATGGAGCCGGGGAATAATAATGTTAACTGGACCTTTAAGCAAGGTGGGGTTATGCGAGGGACGCTTTCTGTTCCTGAAGTATCAAAAGATAAAAAAGGGAAGTATCACCGGGTCATTGTGATGCAAATCCACGGCCGATTAACGAATGAACAACGGGATTTGATTGGGGAAGATGACAACAATGCACCTCCAATTTTGAAAATCTATTGGGATAACGGAAAGATCAGGGTGAAAACTAAAGTACTCAAAGATGAGAGTGTCTCCGATACGGATATTCTTCATGAGCATGCATGGGGGGATGATGAAGGTCGGAATTTCGATCGAAAGGTTGGTCATGAAAAGTTTACACTGGAAGTTAAGGTAGCTGAGGGAATTATGACAGTCACATTGGATGATGACGAAACCTTCTACTATTATGGAATTCATATGAAGAAGTGGGGTGTCTTCGAAAATTATTTTAAAGCTGGCAACTACTTTCAATCCAGAGACCCTGGATCCTTTGCCAAGGTAAAATACTATCAATTGGAAGTAACACATTAAAAATGTTAAAGAAAGTATTCTTCATAGGTTGCGTACTGCTTGTTTTTTCTTGCAACCAAGAGAAAGCTGGCATGTACGTTAGTAATCTGGAAGAGTTTAATAAGGCTGTAGAAACTCTTGCCCCAGGCGCAGTTATTACCATGGCAAACGGCGTATGGGAAAATGTAGAGCTTCGACTAAAAGGGACTGGTACACAAGAAAATATAATCAAACTGCAGGCCGAAACCCCGGGTAAAGTGATTATTTCCGGTCAATCTAACCTGGCATTTTCTGGTGAGTATTTAGAAATATCAGGACTTGTATTCAAAAATGGATATACACCTACAAGTGAGGTCATATCCTTCAAAACAAGTAAAGGAGAGCTTGCAAATAATTCCAGAGTTACCAATTGTGTGATAGATAACTTCACCAATCCTGAACGATTTGACGGTGATACTTGGGCAGCACTTTACGGTAAGAATAACCGTTTTGATCACAATACACTAATTGGTAAGGGAAACAGAGGGGTAACTATGGCCGTCAAGCTTTCTACCGAAGAAAGTCGTGAGAACGGCCACCTTATCGACTCAAATTATTTTGGGCCAAGAAAGACCCTTGGTTCGAACGGTGGAGAAACCCTTCGTATTGGTACAAGTCACTATTCCAGAACTTATTCCAATACCGTAGTTAAGAATAACTACTTTGATCGTACAAGTGGTGAATTAGAAATTATTTCTAGTAAATCATGCGGAAATCAATTTAAGAATAATGTTTTCTTCGAATGTGAGGGTACTCTCACAATGCGTCATGGACATCATACGCTAGTAGAAAACAATTACTTTTTGGGGAATCGTAAGCCTAATACAGGTGGTATACGCATCATCAATGAGTATCAAACGGTTAAAAACAACTACATCTACGGGCTAACAGGCTACCGTTTTCGTTCAGCGCTCACTATCATGAATGGCGTTCCTAACTCACCTATTAATCGGTACAATCAAGTAATAGATTCTCATATGATCGGAAACATTGTCATAGATAGTGATCATATTCAATTGTGTGCAGGAAGTGATGAAGAACGCTCAGCTGTACCAGTTGAATCCTCCTTCAAAAACAATATCATATTGACAAACACAAATACTTCTCCATTTACAATATACGATGATGTTTCAGGCATAGACTTCTCCGGAAACATTGTACGAAATAGCACCAATATTCCGATTGAAAGGGGCTTCGAAGAATTGGATGTAGTGCTTACAAGAAATGAAAATGGTCTACTAAGCCCTACGCAAGATTTACTTGATCAAATTGGGTTTGAAGAGGTTAAGCTCCCGGTATCAAAAGATGAAGTGGGTGCTGGTTTTTATCCAAAGGATCGTACAACTAACACCTTCAATTCAGGTAAGGCGATCAAAGTTACCGCAGGGGAGAATACAATTCTTGAAGCGCTAACATCAAGTGAATCAGGTGATATCCTGCAATTAGAAAATGGAGGGGAATATGTATTAACCAAGTACGCCTTTGTAAACCATCCAATATCAATCGTAGCTCCAAAAGGTGAGAAGGCGAAAATTCTCTCAGAAAAGCAAAGCTTTTTCAAGGTAGAAAACGGGGGTGCGCTCTTATTCAAAAATATTCTATTCGATGGGGCTGAATCTCCGGATCAGGCTGGTAATAATGTCATCAGTACGAGTAAGTATTCCATGAATCAGAATTATGCCTTGGTTATTGAAGACTGTGAAGTGAAAGATCTGGATAAAAACCATTCCTTCGATTTTCTCAAGTCGTACAAGCATACGTTTGCAGATTCTATCAATATCATCAATACCTCCATGAAAAATGTTACTGGAGCAGTAATAACTATGGATATGGAGGTGGAAGATCTAGGTATTTACAATGTCGAGAATATTAAAATCATCAATTCAAGCTTTACGGACGTAAGGCACGAAATTATAAATGCTTATCGGGGAGGTACAGATGAAAGCACCTTCGGTCCGATCATAACATTGCAGGACGTAGAGATCTCAAACTCTGGCAAGGGAAAACGAAATAAAGTGGGAGCCATCCTCCGTTTTCACGGGGTCCAGAAGTTATTAGTTGATAATGTCAAAATACGAGAGAGTAATGGCATTGATCTTTTCATGACCAACGGTGAGCCGATTACGAAGCTCTCTAATATCACTTTCATCAATTCGGAAGGTTTAAAAACGAATGACCAGCCCTACGAAGCTGTAAATATTGTATCGAATCAATGAGAGTGCTTTCCATCATATTGTTTCTACTATTGGCTGTACAAGCTAGTGCCCAAGAACATCCTAATCTTATTTTATCGGTTGCAGGGGTAAAAGCTATGCGATCAAGCCTCGGTAAAGTTCCGCTGTTTGATCAAACCCTTGAGAATACAAAGCAACAGGTAGACGCAGAGATTGAGCAAGGTATTGACGTTCCGATTCCGAAAGACCTGGCTGGAGGGTATACCCATGAACGACATAAAGCCAACTTCTTTACCATGCAGAAGGCCGGTGTTTTATTTCAAATTACCGGTGATGACAAGTACGCGATCTATGTAAGAGATATGCTTTTGAAGTATGCCGAAATGTATCTGACCCTTGGGAAACATCCGGCAACTCGCTCCTACGCTCGGGGTAAATTCTTTTGGCAGTGCCTCAATGATGCCAATTGGCTGGTTTATACCAGTCAGGCGTATGACTGTATCTATGACTGGTTGGATAAAAAAACGGTCAGGAAACTCAATAAAGAACTCTTTAGGCCTTATGCCGAGTACATCTCAGTTGAGAATCCACAATTTTTCAATCGCATTCACAATCATAGTACTTGGGGAAATGCTGCTGTAGGTATGATTGGCTTGGTCATGGGGGATGAAGAACTTATCAAATGGGCACTTTATGGCCTGGATATTCAAGTGCCTGGAGACTTTGTTAAAGACAATGATGGCGGAGCTATTCAATTGAAAGGGCAGAAGAAGGCTGGTTTCCTGGCACAGATTGATCATGCTTTTTCACCTGACGGATATTATACGGAAGGCCCTTACTATCAGCGTTACGCTATGTATCCCTTCTTGATTTTTGCGCAAGGTTTGGCCAATAAAAAGCCTGAGTTAGAGATATTGAATTATCGAGATGGGTTGTTGATTCAAGCTGTTTATGCGCTGATTAATCAAACAAACTCAGCCGGGGAGTTTTTTCCCATCAACGATGCCCAGAAAGGCATGTCACTAGCTTCACGTGAATTGATAAATGCCGTGAGTATGGCCTATCATTTCGGAGGTAAGGATACAGAGTTGCTCTCTCTTATTAAAACTCAAGGTCGAGTGCCTTTAAATGATTCAGGTCTTTCGGCAGCTAAAGATATTTCTCAGGGCAAAGTCGAGCCTTATATTTTTAAGAGTACAGAGCTAACAGATGGTGCTAAAGGAGATGAAGGAGCCATCGGAATTTTAAGGCAGTCGGATCTAACCTTGATGATGAAATATGCCAAGCATGGCATGGGGCATGGGCATTTCGATCGACTTGGATTTTTGCTTTATGACGGGGCAAAGGAAGTTATCCAAGATTATGGTTCCGCCCGCTGGGTGAACATAGAACACAAGGATGGAGGCGGGTATTTAAAGGAGAATACCTCTTGGGCTAAGCAGACGATAGCTCATAATACATTAGTTATCGACAAGGATTCACATTTTGATGGTAAAGTGGATGCCGCAGAAGAATCGTCAGGTACGCCTTATTATTTCCGATCAAGTGAGGATATTCAGATCGTTAGCGCTAGAGAGCTCAATGCTTACGAAGATGTTGAAATGCATCGAACCATGGCCTTGTTGAAAGTCGCAGAACTGGAAAACCCCTTGGTAGTTGATCTTTTCGCTGTTCAGGCACCTGCTGAAACAAGGTGTGATTTACCGCTTTATTACCTGGGTGAGCTGATGTCTACCAATCAAAAAATCCAAATTAATAAAGATCTCTCACCTATGGGAGAACATGACGGATATCAGCATTTATGGCAAGAGGGGCAGGCAGAGCTTCAAGGTGATCATTTTAAAATGACCTGGTTCAATGAAAAGAACTTTTACTCGGTAACCTCTATCGCTGAAGAGGGAGATCAAATATTATTTACACGTATTGGAGCCAATGATCCCAATTTTAACCTGAGAAGAGATCCAGGGGTAATTCATCGCAGAAAGTCCGGAAACACTGTATTTGCAAGCTTATATGAAATACACGGTAGCTACAGCTATTCCACTGAAATCCCAATCAATTCATTCAGTTCTATTACTGAGTTGAAGATTTCACATAGCTCTGAAGAGTATCTAATCATTGAATTTGGCTTACAATCTGGTGAAGCCTACCGATTTGCTTTTTCTCTTACTGATGATAATGAAACCGGCAAGCACAGAGTAAAAGCAAATAATGGTGAGGAGATAAACTGGACAGGAGTATACGACTTTAAGAAAACTGAAGACTAATAAAAATGAACAAGAGCGATAAATACATTTTAACTGACACCATGGACTGGGAAGAGTTAGGTGGCGGTGTTTCAAGAAAAATGCTGGGTTATGACAATCAGATCATGATGGTTTTGGTAAAGTTTGAAAAAGGTGCTGTGGGTTCACCACATAGTCATTTTCATACGCAAACTACCTATTGTGTTTCAGGCAAGTTTGAGTTTGAGATTGACGGTGTCAAGCAGGAAGTCAAGGGTGGTGATGGCGTTTACATTCAGCCAAATCTTTTACACAGTGCAGTTTGCCTTGAAGCAGGAATGCTGATCGATACTTTTAGCCCTGTTCGGGAGGATTTTCTAGATGGTTCAGGAGTATCATATTTTGGAAATAAAGACTGATTGATCCATGAAAATTAAAGGATTGAGATGGTGGGTAATTGGATTGATTGCGTTAGCTACAATCATAAATTATATTGATCGCCAGTCTATTAATGTACTTTGGCCGGAGATAGCGGAGGAGCTTTATCCGGACAAAACACTGGATGAGCGTAAAGAAATTTACTCGTTGATCTCGGTCATTTTTGTATTCTCTTACGCTTTCGGTCAAGCACTTTTCGGTAGAATTTTCGACTGGATTGGTACCCGTCTGGGCTTTGCACTGTCTATTTCTGTATGGTCAATAGCTACGGCTTTACACGCTCTAGCTCGATCATTTGCGAGCTTTGCCATCTTTAGATCTGTCTTAGGAGTCGCAGAAGCAGGTAACTGGCCGGGAGCAGCCAAAGGGAATGCAGAGTGGTTTCCTACAAAAGAACGTGCATTTGCACAAGGTTTATTTAATTCAGGTGCCGCTATTGGAGGTATTGTAGCGATTCCGATGATCGCTTTCTTATCCATTTATTTTAACTGGCAAATGATCTTCGTTCTGGTAGGTGTTGCCGGTTTACTATGGCTCCTACCATGGATGTATCTGGTGAAATCTCCCCCAAAAGAGCATCCCTGGATAACCGATGAAGAACGTAAATACATATTGGAAGGTCAGATTAACGAAGAAAATGATGCTGTAGTTGATGAAGCCGTAGCACCCGCCCGTAATATACTCAACCGAAAACAGAGCTGGGGTGTAATTATTGCTTCCGCGGCAATAGACCCCATTTGGTGGCTGTTTGTCTTTTGGATACCGATTTATCTTTCTGAAGTGTATAATATGGACGTAAAGGCCATAGGCATCTATGGATGGGTGCCCTATGTTGGGGCTATGTTAGGTGCTTGGTTTGGAGGCCTTTTCGCACAGAATAGAATGAAGGCCGGATGGGACGTAAACAAAACCAGAAAAGCGGTTATCACGCTGGGTTGTTTCATCATGCTTCCAGCGCTTTTGGCTATGGCCAACCCTGGTGCGCCTATTACGGCTGTTTTGATCATGGCCGTAATTCTATTCGGGTTTCAAACAGCTATTGGTAATGTACAAACTTTACCTAGTGATTTTTTTAGTGGTAAATCGGTGGGTACATTATCAGGACTTGCAGGTATGGCAGCCAAACTGACCGCTGCCGGACTCACCTATCTTGTGCCTTGGCTGACCATGGGAGGTAATTATACACCGGCTTTTATTATAGGAGCTGCACTGGCTTTAATAGCGCTGGCCAGTGTATGGATACTTTGTGGCAAGATCGAGGCGCTTAAATCATACAATTAAACCTAGAGTAATTCAACAAAAGAAATATGGAAAACGAACAAAACAATAAAGTAGCTATTGTTACCGGAGCAACCGGAGGAATTGGTTTTGAAGTAGCTAAACGGCTGGGTGAAGATGGCTTTATAGTCATACTCAACGGTATTGAAGATGATGCAGGCGATCAAAGAGTAAAGGAGCTAACGAGTGCGGGGATAACTGCCGAATACTACGGATTTGATGTTACTAAAGAAGAAAAAGTTACCTCGAATATTACAGCCATTGGAGAAAAATACGGTCGAATTGACGTGCTGGTCAACAATGCAGGTGGATTAGGCGGTAGGTCTAGGTTTGAGGAAATGACCACCGAGTTTTACAGGAAAGTCATGGCGTTAAATTTGGACTCCGTATTCTTCACGTCAAGGGCGGCCATTCCTTTTCTAAAAAAAGGTGATAATGCAACGATCATTAACTACACATCCAATGCCGGGTGGAATGCTGGCGGACCCGGTGCTGGTATTTATGGTACGTCCAAAGCAGGGGTACACGCTATTACAAGAGCATTAGCTAAAGATTTAGCCGAATATGGAATCAGAGTGAATGCGGTATCTCCTGGTACTATTGATACACCATTCCATGCCCAGATCAAGTCTACCAAGCCTGAAGTATTTGCTTCATGGAAAAACAATATCCTATTAGGCAGGCTTGGGCAACCGGAAGAAGTAGCTTCTGTTGTTTCTTTTCTGGCCAGTAAGGATGCTTCTTTTATAACGGCAGAAACTATACAAATAGGTGGTGGACAGGCACTTGGAATTTAGTGTTTAAAATCACGCCCTTGAACTTACAGCCTTAAATTATTTTTAAAATAACCCCATAATCATGTTGAACCTTAATTATCGAAAAGTAATTGTTTTAGGATCATATTCTTTATTGATCATGCTCTTAAGCATGTTAATCGTGTCCTGTGGAGATGACGATGAGGAGACGATTGTTATACCTGTAGCTAATTTTACTTCCGAGATTGCTTTTCTGGAAGTGGCGTTTACAGATGCTTCTACTGAAGCAGAATCTTATCTCTGGGATTTTGGTGTAGATGGTGATGCGGATGCCTCAAGGGATGCGTCCCCTTCATATACCTACAGCGAAGCCGGAACCTATACCGTTACGCTAATTGTTGCCAATTCTACTGGCGGATCTGATGTATTTCAAGAAGAAATAACTGTGAGAGCAGCTATATTACCTACCGCTAATTTTACAGCTAAATCAGGAATTGGGTTAGATGTATCTTTCGAAGATACTTCCACTGAAGCAGAATCTTATCTTTGGGATTTTGGTGTAGATGGTGTAGATACCGATACCTCTACAGTAGCGGAGCCCACATTCACATTTCCGGCTGAAGGCGATTTTGATGTTTCTTTAACGGTCACCAGTTCAGACGGTTTTACAGACACAGAAACAAAAACGGTAACCGTTTCCAGAGTTGCCGTTGTTCCGATAGCTGAATTCTCTTTTGAGGCCACAGACTTAGCCGTTGTTTTCACGGATGCTTCGTCAGATGCTGATTCGTACGCCTGGGACTTTGGCGTAGACGGTATAGACACGGATGTATCAAACGAGGCTTCACCTGCATTTACCTATCCTACTTTTGGCACCTATGAAGTATCACTAACAGTGACGAGCGCTACGGGAGATACTGATGAAGAAACTATGAGTGTTATGGTTTCCCTCCCCGCCCCGGTGGCAGACTTTACATTCGCTGCTTCTGACTTAGCCGTTACTTTTACCAACACTTCAACAAATGCCGACACCTATTCCTGGGACTTTGGAGATGGCAGTTCTGCAAACACAGAAGAGTCCCCTATGTATACTTATGCGGCTGGTGGCGAATATACAGTAACGTTAACAGCAACTACGGCTGATAATCAGACCGATACCGAAACAATGCAAGTCGAAGTCATTGATCCTACCGCTAACGATCCGGTGGCAGACTTTACGTTTGTAACGAACCTCTTAGAAGTCACGTTCACAGATCAATCCTTAAATGCCGTGACCTACGCCTGGGATTTTGGCGATGGTAATAGCGCTATGATAGCAAGCCCCGTACATACTTATGCGGCAGCAGGAACCTATACGGTCAGTCTTACGATCACAAACAGTGAGGCCGTACCGGATACAGAAACTATGATGGTAGAAGTAAGAGATGGGATCGGACCAGGAAATACAGGCAATCAGGTTGCTGCAATAAGTGATACAAATGATGGAGGTACTAATAATGATACAGGGGAACTTAGGATAGATATTAGTGATATGTTCAGTGGTGCTCCTGATGCAGTTGCAGTTGGCAGAATGACCGTTAGTGTTTTTAAGGAGCTTGAAACAACGGGTGAGGATGGATTTGTATCGATTTGGGGCTCCAGTACCTCTTCCAGCAACAACATCGTGGATTTGAG
>JBCCSU010000170.1:0-10130 GCA_039199635.1 Bacteroidota bacterium
TGCGGAATTTTTCTTCTAATCTTTTATTTAAAAGGAAGAAAAATATCCGCAATCCCCCGGGCCAGTATTATGAGATACATGATAAAATCATCTCTTCTGAAAAATAGAGCTGATTTTCTGGTATGACGACCAGAAATTATATCGAACTCACGTTACTTTAAGAAAAATTCATTGCATTTGCTGTGACTTCTATTCTGGAAAATCTATGGCCCAAAACAGATAGGATTGTGTAAACTTCTGTTAAGGTAATTCAGCTAAATAAAAAAACAGGCCTTCATCAACGGTGGGCATCCTTCTAAAACGAAGGATGCCTGAAACCGATTTCTACCTACTTTAATGAAAGTCCGCTCGACTAAGTGGAACTAATTTAACCAAAAACTATTGCCAGGTGGATACGCCATTAGTGGTACCATCACCGGTATATGAGAATGGACCAGAACTATCTACAAAATCACCGGCAGACCATATTCCCTTGGTGTCAGCTACCGTTTCTCGTCCTATTCCACTGCCACCAAATTGCATAAAATCATCCATAGCAGAAGCAGAAGCAAAACTGTTTGTATTGTAGAATCCTACATCAGAGGAAGTGTCATCTACTGTAACTGAAATGGTTATTTCTTCATTTGGAGCTAAAATGAAGTTACCTGACGTAGCACTTAAGGTTGATACTTCATTATAACTAAATCGGATACAGAACCAATAGCTAGAGATGTCTTTAGAAGCATTACCAAAGTTCTTTAATGTGACTTCATCAGAAGCAGGATTTACGGTGAACAATCGAACATTAGCCTCACCCTGTTCGGTAACATCCCAGTTGGCCAGACCATTTTCCTCACCATTTCCACTGTAGTCATAAGGGCCAACACCATTAATGTAATCACCCTCGCTCCAAATACCTTTAGTTACTGCTACGTTTACGCGACCGTCAACACCTATATCATCCCCGTACTGAATAAAATCCAACATAACATCAGCGTTTGTAAAATCACCTCCTGTAGAGTACAGACCCACATCAGATGAATGATCATTAATACTAAAAGTGATCGTTATCTCCTCATCAGGATCTAGATTGAGATCTTCACTCGTCAAACTACTTAAAGCCGTATAACTTTTTCTAGCGCAGAATTGATACGCTGAGATATCTGTAGAAGCCGTGCCAAAATTCTTTAACGTTATTCCATCAGTAGAGGGATCAACAGAGGCAATTCTTACGTTGGATGATCCGCGTTCACCTGCTGTATTCCATAAAGAAACCCCATTTTCAGATCCATTCCCAGTATAATCGAACTCTACATTTCCTTCTACAAAATCACCTGCTGTCCAAATGCCTTTAGTGACCGCCACATCAATTCTTCCGTTAGCTCCCAAGTCAGCTCCATACTGCATAAAATCAGCCAGGTTATCAGCACTGGCAAAACCATCATTATTAAAATATAGTGCTACATCAGATGCATTAACGTCTAAGGTTCTATCCAATGAAACTGTTTCATCAGGATCGAGAGTAAGATCTTCTGTAGTTAGCGTATTCAGTTGGGCATAACTCTTCAAATTACAGATATAAAAACCTGAAACATCAATTGAAGCGTCACCAAAGTTCTTAATGATAATTTCGTTTGATTCTACGTCTACTGCAAGAAGCCGTACATTAGCTTCACCAGTAACTGATGGGCTCTCATCATCATCACCGCAACTGGCTATTCCCAGTAATAAAGATGCAAAAAAAATGCTTTTAAAAATAATTGTCTTAAAATTCATAGTTATCGTGTTTACTTGATTGATGCACAACCTATATTGATTGCGTCTGATCCCATTACAGCGTTAGTTAAGGAAGGGTTGCGTAGACTAAAAAATAAATATTTAAAAGAAGCTATTTATGGCTGTAAACATGATTATACTTCAAAATTAACCTTAATCCTGAAGTATAAAGATCTAACCTGCCGGCACCTATGCCTTGAATGGGGATTTTTAGATAGGGTTCAGCCTGCAGGCTCAACACCGAATTAAGACGCTTTCGATAACCTACTGAAGCATTTAAAATGCCAAGAAAATGTTGGTTATCATTTCTGAAAAATTGAGTTCCTTCCGGCCAGGGGTCATCGTATATGATATCATAATTTTCTGTGAGCATAAAATAGGTAGAAAAGCCTGCTCCAAAAACAAACCCTGATTCCTCATAGCCATTTGAGTAGTAACTTACATTTATAGGAATATCAATCACATCACAGTTGGCCTCTACACGCTCTAGCGTCCAGTTTGGGTTAGTACCGGGATAGGACTCTATACCATCATTCGCGACATAGATCTTTTTCGAATAGCTTAAACCTCCGAATACACTCCACTTAGAGGAGAGATGATATTCTCCATGCAGCCCTACCGTATATCCTAAATCATCAGCCTCTCCAAGTCTCACCGTGCTCAGTTCCGGAGAAAACTCCAAACCTATGCTCCATCTCGATCTTTTAACAATGGTATCCTGATTGCTCCGATTTTGAATGGCCATTTCTCTTATTTCATACGGCTTAATTTCCGGAGCAGACCAGTTTATTTCCGGGTGAAAGGATATTGATAGAGGAAGTATTAATGCAGGGCCCGCAAAAAACATAGAATCCAATTTTCGATGCTCGGTAGCCTTTTCGTCAGTAAACTCAATATGTCCTGATGGTAAAATTACTTCATTATCTTCTACTCTCTCCGAAGCTTTATTTTTCGTTGCCTTATAGGGTATATCTTCAGTTACTATGCGGTTTTGTTTGGTTTTCGTAAGGGAGAGATCGGCTTTTGAGTCTCCATTAGCTTCCATATCATAATCCAATCGTTGTTCAGAATCAACATCATTAGCGCCTGAATTTGATCCAGTGTTCGCTTCATCTGTGAGACGGGGCAGTATTACCTCTTCTCTAGCGTGAAGGTTGGTGTCCTGAGCCCTACTGCCATTCGATAAGAGATCCCTTGATGCAGGTATTGAGCTCGTCGTGCTGCTCTCTTCACCTTCTACCTCGGATCTTTCTAAAGAATTATCATTAGAATTCAATAAATCTGTTTCTGATGAGATAGTGCTAATACCTACTGCCTCAGATATAAGATTATCATTTTCCTCCTGAGTATCTTTTTCTAACGAACTTTGATCAAATGCTTCATTATTGCTGATTTCCTGCTCTTCCGAGGCGCTTTTTGAAGCGTTTTCATGCTCAGCTATTGCTTTATTTTCCAGTGCATCTTCAGTATTGGAAGAAATCTGTGAATTTGATTCTGTTTGAACGCTAGAGGCATACCAAAATATCCCAGCTCCACCACCGATCAGCAATAACAAAATAATAAGAATGGTGTTCAGATGAAACCACGACTTCGGCTTCGTTCCCGTTACCATGCCTGCACCCTTCAATTTAGCCTCCATGGCTGCCCAACCTTCATCTTGGTTACCCACAGTGGCCTTTTTAGCCGCCTCCTGAAATAGTTTATCTAAGTCCTTTTCCTTCATAGCTCTCCAATCTTCAAGTTTTCCCGACTCGCTTTGGTCAACATCTGCCTAAGGTTTTCCTTGGCCCTTGATAAATTCGACTTCGAACTCCCAATTGAAATACTCAGTTTCTCAGAAATTTCCTCGTGAGTAAACCCATCAATTACGTATAAATTGAACACTGCACGATAAACGGGAGACAGCTGTTGGATCAGATCTAACAGCTCATTGTAAGAAAGATCATGCAGACCATCATTCTCCGTATGGCTTGTATGGATAGATTCTGAATCATCAGTTTCAAGAAGTATATGTTTGCTATGCTTCTTGATGTAGTTAATACTGTTATTGATCAGAATTCGTCTCAACCAAGGTTCAAAAGGTCGTGATAGATCATAACTATCAATTTTTTTAAAAATAGTTAGAAAACTATCATTGACCACTTCCATGGCCTCATGTTCATTCTTTAAATAGCGATAGCATACACGCATGGCAAAACCAAAAAAATGCTTATAAAGCTTTTCATAGCTTTCCATACTTCCATCTCCCTGACAATCAGAAAGAAGCTGTCTATCTATACTTTGCTGTTCCGAAACCATTAACACACTCTAATTTCGATACAATATGAAAGATAAATAGGTTGCGTCGATCAATTAAAAAAATAAAATAGTCTGGAAATATCAAATCTCCAGGTTTACGAAAAGACCTAAAACATTATCAACCAGACCTTCAAAATCATTGTCAAGAGGAACTTTAAAAATAACTCCGGGCTTCACTCTTGACGCACTCAAGGTAAGCATTGCACTAAATGTGTACTGACTTCTGGCGGCTCCTGTTAATTCGCTCTCTGAAAGAATAGTAAAAGCGGATACGCCTGCTAATCCATATAAATTTTGCGACCTAAAGCCCATTTGTATGGCATAATTCAAAAGTAATTCACTCCCGTCCCTAAATTCATCTGAGAAAATGAAGTAGTCTGGCCCTAGTCGAAGTCTGTAAATAAAACCCACTTCTTGAAGCTGAGCATAATTCAAACGCACTTTCAGTGCAGTAGCATCAATAGCAAAGGTCTGAGGTCGGTCAAAATCCGCGATAAGACCAATGGCCGTAGCAGGATTTTCTGAACCTGTAGGTAACGCAACGCCGAGCTCTGCAAACACTTTCTCGTTATCAAAAACGAATTCTGATCCTAGATAAATATTACCCAGGGCAATTTCAGACTCATCGAAACTTTTTACTCCAAGATATGCAAATGGCACTTCAATGATGACCGAATTATTAGTACCTACTTCAAATCTTCCCGTAATACTACTTCTCGAAGTTCCAAAAGACAGTTCATCATTACCACCTGGAATGGTTGGCCTCAGCCATTGTATATTAACTGAGTTAGATGTTCTATCGTACAATAAACTTTGTGCATGAGTTGAAAAATAGCTTGCCAAATATGTAACCAGAAAACAGGTTAAACTAAAAGCGTTCATCACTAATTAAACTTAATGGCTTTTATAGGGTCAATTCGGACGATAGCCAAAGTCGGTAACATAATGATCAGCCCTACAATCAGCAAGGTCAATAAATTGAGAATAAGAATGATCCCCCAGTCCCAGCCTATGGGAACATAACTCATGTAATAATCTTTCGCCTCCAAAGGAATTACTTTAAAATAATACTGCGCCAGGCATAGACCCACTCCAAGTAAGTTACCAACTAGTAATCCTTTAAGAATAAGTTGTATTCCGTGGTATGAAAATATGTTTCTTATTTGCCCATTAGTAGCACCAAGACCTTTCAAAAGTCCAATCATTTGGGTACGCTCCATGATCAGAATTAAAATTATAGATATCATATTTACACACACCACAACGAGTATAATACCCAAAAAAATATTCACTTGACGGCTTATTAAAAACAGCCATTCGAAAACCTGAACATACTTATCACTGACTTTCTCAACGTATAGCTGATAGTCAAGCACTTCATCCAGAAGATCCTCTGCCTCCTCTACCCGATTAACATCTTTAACAAATACTTCCAGACCGCCGGCCAGGGAATCTCCCCAATTATTTAACCGCTGGATCATACGTATATCGCCTAGCACGAACTTATCATCATAATAATCTGCCAGGTTAGTCTCGTAAATACCCACCACTTTTAGCTTTCTGGGCCTGGGTGGGTTCATGAAAAAATGAATGATGATATCATCCTCCACGTCCAATATTAGTTTATCGGCTATGGTTTTACTGATCACTACTTCCTTAGCATAACCGGGGGAATCGAAGTTGATGAATCGGCCCTTGATCAGGTTTTCATTGAATCTATCTAAATCAAAGCGCTTGCTCACTCCTTTCACAATTACCCCCTGAGTTTCATCATGTTTGAGTAATCCCGCTTTTAAACTAAACTCTTGGACGTGCTCGATAAGCTCATATTGCTTGTACTCCAGCAGAAACTTGGTCTTTAATGAAATAGGTATCTCTTCAAAGCTATTTCCTAAACTATATTTGGTAACCTGAATATGAGAGCTAAACCCATAGATCTTATTAGTTACCGTATCTTGAAAGCCTTTCAAAATAAGAAATGATACGATCATTACCGCCAACCCTATTCCAATGCTAGCGATAGCTATTTTATGAATAGTAGCGGAAAAAGTGCCCTTTTCTTCTTGGCTGATCCTTTTTGATATAAAGTAGGATAGGTTCAATAGAGATACTTACTTTTAAATGCCCAAAGTAATGAATTAAGCCGTGAAGAATTTCATTTTCATACTATCTATTTTATGCCTTGGTTCTTGTGCCCACTCCCAGGAATCCGATGAAACTTTATTGATGGTAGGAGCCCAACGTTTTGATAGATATATACCTTTCCTGAAGAACAAGAGAGTTGCCATAGTGGCTAATCACTCCGCAATGGTAGATAAAACACATTTGGTAGACACTTTACTGGCAAGAAAGATTAATGTTGTGAAAGTGATGGCTCCTGAACACGGCTTCAGAGGCGATAGATCTGACGGAGCAGAAATTAGCGATGGTAAAGATGCCAGAACAGGATTACCTATCGTTTCCATCTACGGAAAAACGAAAAAGCCCACTCAAGAAATGCTGGAAGATGTAGATGTGGTAGTTTTCGATATTCAGGACGTAGGAGTTAGATTTTTTACTTTTATCAGCACCATGCACTACGTTATGGAGGCCTGTGCGGAAAACAAGGTGCAATTTATAGTTTTGGATCGTCCAAACCCAAACGGGATGATCATAGACGGACCAGTTCTGGATTTAAAGTTCAGGGCCTTTGTGGGAATGCATCCAATCCCAACCCTTCATGGTCTCACCGTAGGAGAATTGGCCAAGATGATCAATGGTGAGGGTTGGTTGGAAGATAGCGTAACATGTGACTTGAAAGTTATTACTGTTGAAAATTACGATCACAGTATAGCTTACCTACTTCCGGTCAAACCCAGCCCCAATTTACCTAATCAAAAGTCGATCGTTTTATACCCCTCGCTGGCACTTTTTGAAGGAACTCAGGTTAGCGTAGGAAGGGGAACTCAACAGCCGTTTTTACAATATGGTCATCCTAGTTTTAAATCTGATCATTCGTTCACTCCGGTTTCCATTCCTGGGATGTCAAAATACCCCCCTTTAGAAGGTCAGAAGTGCTTTGGTAAATATCTGGGCGATACAGAAATCCAACCTGGCTTTAACTTAGGTTATTTACTATCTGCCTATGCCAAATTTGAAGATAAGGACAACTTTTTCAAGCCTTACTTCAACACGTTAATGGGAAATGACCAAACGATGCAACAAGTGAAACAGGGTTTGTCAGAGGCACAAATCAAGGCTACCTGGCAAGCTGGGTTAACGGCTTATAAAACTAAGCGCAAGAAGTACCTTCTTTATGATGATTTTGAGTAATCGCTGACCATCTTTGCTATGCATGCAAGAGTTACGGATCATTTTTATGGGTACTCCGGATTTCGCCGTACCCAGTCTGAATATTTTAGTTGAGAATAACTTTAATATAGTAGCGGTAATTACCGCTCCTGACCGACCTAAAGGGCGCGGCCAAAAGCTAGCTGTATCTCCGGTTAAAGGAGCTGCTTTAAGACACGGTATTCCCGTATTGCAACCTGCCAACCTAAAAAGTCAAGACTTTATTGAAGAATTAAAAGAATACAAAGCTAATCTGCAAGTGGTAGTAGCTTTCCGCATGTTACCTGAGATAGTTTGGAATATGCCCGCAATAGGTACGTTCAATTTGCATGCTTCATTACTGCCGCAGTACCGCGGAGCCGCCCCCATTAACTGGGCGATCATCAATGGCGAAAAAGAAACCGGGGTTACCACTTTTTTTCTTAAGCATGAGATCGACACCGGAAAAATCATTTTCCAAGAGAAGGAGCCAATTTATGATGACGATACCGTTGGTAGGCTGTACGACCGGCTCATGGAAAAGGGTGGAAAGCTGGTGTTAAAAACTGTCCAAGCTATTAGAAAAGAAGACTATCCGCAGAGGAAACAAGATGAAAATGAAGTTCTCAAAAAAGCGCCAAAAATATTTCGAGAAACCTGTGAAATAGATTGGTCAAAACCTACAAATGAAGTTTATAATTTTATCCGTGGCTTGAGCCCTTATCCAGCAGCTTGGACTACCGTCAATAATTTGAACTTGAAACTGTTTATGGTTAGTCCTCTGTCTATAAAATCCAGTCTTACTCCAGGCCAGTTCGAAACGGATAATAAGTCGTTTCTTCACTTTAAAACACAAGATGGTATCATTAATGTATTCGAACTACAGCTACAAGGGAAAAAGCGAATGGCCATTGACGAGTTTTTTAGAGGGAACAGTTTAGCTATCTAAAAACATATAACTTTTAATCTTTGGACCACTCTGAATGGTCAGACAATTTTTTTGTTAAAAGCGTCATTTGCATAACTTAAGTGTTAAATTTGTCGTATACTTAGGAAAGAGATTATTATGGCTGTACCATCACACGTATTGGAAAGAGAAACTATTTATGAGCTATTGAATGGTTTTCTTTATAAGGATGAGCAAATCCCAAGTTCGTTCTTGAAAAAGTTCATGACGGCCGTAGGTGCCAGTCAGAATGCAGCTGCTAAATTACTAGGTATAGCCACACGTACCTTACAACGGGAATTGACCGGTAAACTCTTAAGTAAAGAGCTATCTGATCGGTTTTTACAGGTGATGGATCTTTATAAAGAAGGTATCGATGCCTTTTACAGTATTGATACTTTTCGACAGTGGCTAAGTACCAGTAAAGCTACTTTTCAAGGAAAAACGCCGTATGAGATGATGCACAGCATCACTGGTGTTCAACAAGTAAAAGAAGAGATCATTCGCACCAAACTCGGCATTCTCTCTTAATACGGAATGCTAGTTTACCGGATAGCACATCCCTCCTACGCACAGGATCTCTCTGGCTATGGGTCTCTTTTGGTTTCCGGAAGATGGCATTTCAAAGGCACCCGTGTAGTGTACACCGCAGAAAATTCGAGCTTAGCATTACTGGAATACTTAGCGCATACAGAAGGATTAAAGAGACGGCTACCATATCATATGATCACTATAGATGTACCTGAAGGCTCTATTTATACCCTTAAGAGAATCGCGAAGGACTGGAAATCAGAGCCTTTAGTAAGCAGAAAGTTAGGTACTAAATGGATAAACAACGGCACAACGCTACTTATGAAAGTGCCTTCAGTATTGAATGAAGATAACAGCAATTATCTCATCAACCCTGCACATTCACTTTTTCCGAAAGTGAAAATTATTAAAACCAAAGAGATCACGTTTGATCAGCGATTATGGTAGGATTCTGAGTTGAATATTTAAGGAGGCATTTCACGAACACGTTTCCGTTTACGAATAATTAGAGTCGTTTATAATAAACTATATTCAATGGCTATATAAATCTAACTAAATATGGAAATAGACCACCTATTTATATTTTCAAGTAACAATGGAAAAGAAGCCGAGAAATTGGTTGAGTTTGGTTTAACGGAAGGAAGTAGTCGCACACATCCAGGGCAAGGAACCACAAACCGAAAATTTTACTTTGAAAATTTTTTTATTGAAATTCTATGGGTCATTAACGAAAGTGAAATGCAAAGTGAATTAACGGCAAAGACAAAACTCTGGGAACGCTCGCAATTTGAAAGCAACGGGAATTCACGTTTCGGACTGTGTTTAGTAAATTCAAAATCTACTGATCAGCTTTTCGAGGAAAGCGAAATTTACGAGCCGAATTATTTTCCAAAAGGCATGTCTATTGACATTATTACCAATGAGCAAAATCCAAATTTTCCTTGGACTTTCAGACTTCCATATCGTGGCAGAAAAAAGGAGAACAATGAACCAATGGAACACCGAAATGGCATAAAAAATTTAACAAAAGCAGAATTCGAAATCCAAACAGATAATGAGAAAACAGATTTTGCCGGTTTTTTTGAAAATTTTGAAAATATCGAGTTTACTAAAAGTAATAGCTCGAGTTTAACCCTTGAATTTGACAATAATACCCAAGGTAAAACAAAGGAATTTTCAGAATTGAATTTAAAAATAAGGTATTAAAAAGCGTTTTATAACACGGTATAAAAACATAGCTAGTAAGCGCCGAGTCAATAAGTATGTCTATTTCACACCATCATGTTTCAAA
>JBCCSU010000171.1:0-10025 GCA_039199635.1 Bacteroidota bacterium
GTTGTGCTCTCCATCATATGGAGAGACAATAACGTAGGAAATATGAAACCAGTTTTTCCCTATCCATGAAATAATACTATCTAGTCCTTGTGCTAAATATCCATAATAATACACGTAAGTGACAATGGGATTAGCTGACCAATCAAGCAAAACGATGAATAGGATAAAAAAAATGAATACAAAACGGAACCCAATTTTCTTGTAGCTTTTCCAAGGTGGATCCGATTTATTTACTTTTTTCATGGTTTAATCAGCTTTCGAGGTAGAAGTAAAAAATGCTTACGAGTATTAGGATTGTCTGTCCTGAAACGCTTGTAATACTTCTGATCCGCATCAATAATACCTTCTGGCCACCGCCTGATTGGCGAATAATTCCAGGTCAATACCTAGTGAGATCTCATGCGTGTTAAAACCAGTGGTCAGGTCATTGGATACCAATTCCCCGGTATAGCCAAGTCGGATACCATTGTCAAGGTTCAAAAAGGCATTGAGCCCTACGGTTTTGAAATTCCGGGTAAACACCCCACCCCAGATCATATTGGCAAACAAGGCGTTTACCCCCAGGTCTGCGGATAAAGATGCTCCCTCTGAAAGGCGTGTTACTACATAAGGCTTAAGGACAACACTTGACAGCTGATCTATGATCAGCCCTCCCGTGAAATAGTAATGCTGATTGTACCGCTCTCCGGTATTCTCCCCAATGTCTTCATTTACCTTCAAAAGTCGTGGAATGGAAAGCCCAACGTAAAAACTTTCGCTGCTTAGAAACAATCCCGTACCCACATTGAATTTAGTAAATCCATCATCTGCATTAATAAAATCTTCATCCGTAAGGTCCTCAAGTATCAATTCGTTAAAATCATATTGTAACGACATCAAACCGGTCTGCAAACCGAATGAAAGTGTAATATCAGAAGCTACTTCTAATTCATAGGCATAAGTAAGGTTAAAATCGGTGTTGGTGTTAATGCCTACTTGATCATGTACCAGGGAAAACCCTAGTCCTACTTGATTTTGGAAAAATGAGCTATTTCCTGAGAGCAGGATAGTTGTAGGAGCACCTTCCACTCCGCCCCATTGTGACCGGTATTGCAGGTCGAAGCTAGCGATATCATTCACACCCGTATAGGCTGGGTTTATCGGGAGTTGATTGAACTGGTATTGACTCAAAAGTGGATCCTGTTGTGCATAGATCGGAAGAGCCGAGACAATTAAGAGGATGAATAAAGCTTTTTTCATGGGTTCTTGGGGTTGATTCGGCTATCTCCTTAAAAAGAGAAATCCGGTTAATTCTTCACTTTCGGTTTTTATCACATAGAAATAGGTGCCCTCTACAAGTTCTCCTTCAGGACCTACATTACCGGTTCCTTCGAATCTTGTGGTTTGGTTATCATAACCTGTAGCTTCGTATACTTTATCGCCCCAGCGATTAAAGATCTGAACGGAATTATTACCGAAAGACTCGATGTTCTCGATCTTTAGGAAATCGTGTTTTCCGTTGCCATTGGGAGCCACTGCGTTATAAACGATGAGCTCGCCGCCAGAAGGCCCGTCTGAAAATTCAACTGATATCGGAAAAGTAAAGCTGCCAACGTCCGTATCTATCAAAACACTTGTAGTAAATACTCCTGGATTTTGGCTTGAGGCAATAATCTCGAAACTACCGGAACCACCTAAGGGGAGGATCTGGGTAGGTACATTGCTGACTGCAAAGGCATTGGGTTCTGAAAACTGTATAGAGTTAACATTTATGATCGTTTGCCCGGTATTGTCAATGACAAAGGAACGAATGATGCTCTCACCAACTCCTACGATGCCAAAGTCTATGGCAGTTTGCTGAGCATTCCCAATTTGTTGATTTTGATCTAAATCGGTGACGGAGAAACCAATGTTTGGATCAATTACGAAAAGATTGGCTGTCTGGCTTATAACCGTATTACAATTACTAGTGACTGTGCAGGAATAACTCCCTTGGTCCGATGCAGCAACATTCGAGATGGAAAGCGTACTATTGGTCTCATTTCCTAGATCGTTGCCATCTTTTTGCCACTGATAGGTTAGATTTTCTCCTGATGCAGTTACAGTAAAAGTTGCAACATCCCCAATATCTATGGTTTGATCTTGTGGCTGTGAGGATATTGCACTTAATGTTTCAACCTGAAGCAGGGCAATATCGGAGATGCGGTCTGGGGCAAAGTCTCCGGTGATAACACAGCGATATTGATACCCATCTTGCTGAGCGGTTAAATTAGCAACGTATAAGTCAGATGTAGTTGCTCCTGAATATTCGCCACCGTCCGAAAGGTTAGTGAATCCCGAACCCTGATCTTCCTGCCATTGGTAGGTGATATTTGTTGTGCCACTAGCCGAGGTCGTAAAAATAGCAGTTTCTCCTTCGCAAAGATCATCATCGGTAGGTTGAGTAGAGATCGTGATGATTGTGCTAATAGGAACCAAGTTCTTGTAAATAATCAGTTCATCAGGATTCGTGGAGGTGAGGATAATGTCTGCGCGATCATCATCATCGAGATCGGCAATATCAAAATTGGCCGGGACCGCATTATTAGATCTGGTGTACAGCTGCTCGGTAGCAAATGAGGAGGCATCCATAGAAGCCGTGTTATTTTTCAAGACACTGAATGTAGCCCCTATCCCTGATACAAAAGCATTTACCGTGACAATCTCCGGTTTACCGTCTCCATCCAAGTCATTTATACACAATAATCTCGGTGAAGCCGATACCGGATAATTGTAGGTATCAAAGCTCAAATTTCCAGTAGTGCTTTGGTTGTGCAGTACGCTAACTGAGTTATCGTTTTGATTGATGATAGCCAGATCCGTTTTACCATCCAGGTCAAGATCACCAGCCACTATTTGGGTGGGACTATCACCAACTGAGAAATTCTGGGCAGTGGAAAAGTTCGTATCCTGGATAATATCAGCTGACCCCAGGTTTCTGAAAAAGGACACATTATCCGTGGTGGGATTGCTGGCGGCTATATCTGGTAAACCGTCCCCGTCAAAATCGGTGGCTGAAATGGTACCCCCATTGGCGGCCTTTGGCAGTTGTTGCCGGGGTAGAAACGGTAGATTTGGATCTGAGCCGTTAACGGTGCCGAAGGGTGCATAGCCATACACGCCTTCGTTGATCAAAACAGTACTCGCTGAACCCGAAGTTTGAAGGTTATCCAGGATACCGTCCTGATTAAAGTCTGTGAGGGTAAAACTTGGGGAATTTCCAGTAAATAGCGTGGTTTGATCTTGGAATTCTATAGGTTCGGAGGCCGTCTGAGAGCTATTGAAATATACACGGCTTTGTGTCATCAGGTCCAGGTAATTGTCCCCGTTAAGGTCAAATAACTGACCGGGTTGCACGAAAAGACTGACCGTACTGGGGATAGCTTGAAATGATGAGGCTTCAATGGTACCTGCCATACTCTGATTTCTAAGAATAAGTAAGTTGTTCTCGTCACGGGCAAGCAAATCGGCTTTACCATCATTATCTAGGTCACCCACTACCAGGTCATTCACATCTCCTGCTGTAGAGATCGCTACAGGTAGAGCAAAACTGTTAGCATCGAAAGCGGTACCGGCACCTGAGATAACACTGAATTTTTGAGGGCTTATGGCGGTATAAATATCTACTGCAACTGTAATGTAATCATAAGTTGCTCCCAAGGGTACTTCCACGACTAATTCAGTCGATGAGGCCGAAATTACGTTTGCCAATACACTTCCAAAGCGGACGTTGTTTTCGGAAGCGGACGTGCTAAAGTGCTGCCCTGTGATAGTGATAGTCTCTCCGGTTGGCGCCTGGTAACTAGAGACATTCTGGATTTGTGGAGGAAATTGACTGGCATTTTCTATTATGGACAAGAATGCGGATTGGTTGGCGGTCACTATATCAGGTCGGCCGTCATGATTCAAATCCCCGACATCAATGGTGCTCGGGAAACCTGTATTTGTTTTTAAACGGACCGGTTGCTTGAAAGAAGATTCATCCCAAGTACCGGTAAAATCATTTTCTAAAATTGAGATCCAATCCTGGCTCCAATCCGTACCAATAACCAGATCTTTTTTGCCATCTCCGTTCATATCAGAAATAGCGGTTTCACCTTCCACGAAAATATTGGTGAAAAATGGAATAGAATCCGCAAATGAGATTTCAGTAGACGAGCTCGTATTTGGCCTGAGCGCAATACCTGTGTTTACGGCCTCATTGTGGGTGATAAGTTCAGGTAAATTATCACCATCAAAATCGGAGAGAGCAACAGTGTTAGAACCGTTAATGAGGTCAGGGCTTGGGGCAAACGTATTGATATCAATAACACCTAAAGTAGCTTGATTAAGGAGTACACTTGTATTCACTTCAAAATTTCTCAATGCGGCCAGGTCGAGTTTATGGTCACCGTTTATATCCATGACAATCATTCGTTCCCAGGTTCCGGCAGGTGTAATATCCGTTATATCTATTTCAGTGCTAAATGACAGGTTACTTGGAGAACTAAAGTTTTGATAGATAAACAGATAGGCTGGTGTACCCCCTGCAGTAGCCGCTCTGCCAGCTACAATTTCCTGCCTGCCATCACCATCAAAATCACCTGCTGACACATATGAAATCCGTTGTGAAGAATTCAATACCCTTACAGGCTCAAACGATATGGTGCCAGCCGTACTTGTGTTTCGATAAATACCTACAGCACCTTCGAAACCAAATGAATTACCGTCTAAAGAAAAGTAGAGGTCAAGCTTGCCATCATTATCCAGGTCTGTAAACTCAAAATCATTCATACCGCTGCCTCCGGTATCCGCCAACCCCACATTGAGCTCAATTTTGGGTGCAAAGGAGTTGCTAGTGAGTGTTCCACCGGTACCCAGGTTTCGGAAAATGGAGATCTCCTGCCCGGGAATTCCAATACTTTGCCTGGAAACAGATACAATGTCCAGCCAACCGTCACAATCTACATCCACTAGACGCACTGTTCTGGCCTTTTCGCTGGTAGCTAAGTCTTGATGTGGCAAGAAAGAAGCTGGAATAACGCGTGCCCCACCGTCAAAGGTAGGATAGAAGTTGAGCGAGGTCTGGCCGAGAAGATTAGTGGTAGTATTTAGAACGGTAATTTTCTCTGCGGCAGCTCCTTCAGGTACTTCTACCAGAAGTTCGGTCGCAGTTGCGGAAGTTACATTGGTAAGGATACTGCCAAAGTGAACCACATTATTGACAGCAGTGGTATTAAATCCGGTACCCGTTAAAGTTATTGTGGTGCCAGGCCGGGCTATTTTTGGATTGAAATCTGAAATAACAGGCGCCTGACCGTAAGCCACTATAGTCGAAAGCAAGCAAAGTAAAAGGTTGATCTGTTTCATTTCCAGGATGTTGAATCCTTAAAATTGAGGTAGATCGTTTCCTATGGTTTTATACTATGTATCAAAGCTTTGCTCTATTGTAACATGCCTCATTTTGACTACTTAAATTTTAGAAATACCGCTGGTAGTCCATACTTTGATGTAGTACTCGTATAACCAAAATATACTGGTTACTTCTTAAATAAAATACCATATGTGCCTTGTAGGTAAATCTTTTCAAACCGTTCGAAAATTCGGATGCATCACGGCCAATAAGTGGGTTTTGGGCTAAGGTCTGCAGTAAGTCATGCATTCCAACCAAGTAGGTTTGAGCCTGTTGGATGCCAAATTTTTTAATTCCATATTCATAGATGTTGGCAATATCACTTTCACTCTCTTTTGAGAGTTTGTAGACGCTCATCTTTCTTTATTTGCTCTTCTACCTTTTTCATAATATTTGGGATAGTGTTTTTACTAACACCACTGTCTAGCCCTTTTTGAATAGCAGTTTTGAGTTCTAAAAACTTAGCATTTTTCGATTGATCCTGACGAACAAGATGTCTCAAGTATTCACTATCGTTGGTAAATTCTCCAGCTTCTATTTGTGCCTTTATCCATTTGTCTTGTTGGTTCGTAAATGTCACAGTTTTCCTTATTGTTCCCATTGTTTTTCAATTAGTGCTCAAATCATCATACTATTGATGCAATTTAGCTTATTTTATTTGTAGCTAAAAATGGTCGTGATACTTCCAAAGTTTTCGAAATTTCGGAAGTCTGTTTAGGTGTGCGAATATTCAGATGGTGATTTACCAAATTGCTTTTTAAAAGAAGTAGAAAAATAGGATAGACTTGAAAACCCTACGGAATAGGCTACCTGTGAGACATGCTCACCAGCCTCTAAAAGGCTTTTAGCCCTGATTAATCTATGATAACGAATAAAGGAGGTAGATGATAATTTAGTCAGCGAAACTAACTTACGGTGTAATTGCATACGGCTCATACCTACTTCACGAGCAAATAAGGTCATATCAAAATCAGTGTCATCCAAATGCTCAGCTACGATTTCTTCACATTTTCTTATGAAGGGGTGAAGATCGTTGTCTGTCTTAGAGGGCTCCTTAGCTAGATAGTGATCCTGAAGCTTCCTTTGCTGTTGAATGATATTATCAATCGTGATTTTTAATTCTTCCGGCTCGAAAGGCTTGGTCATATACTGAATGGCGCCCAATTGCAGACCGGCTATTTTTGTTTGCTTATCGGCCCGAGCTGTTAATAGAATCATCGGGATATGGTCGGTTTCTTTATTTTTATTTAAGGCCGTACAGAGTTCAAGCCCGTCCATTTCCGGCATCATTACATCACTGATGATCAGGTCAGGAATTTGTGCTACGGCCACATCCACTCCTTCCTTACCGTTGGCTGCGGTAAGCACATGGTAGGAATCCTTGAGAAGATTTGAGATATAGTTTCTAAGCTCATCATTATCCTCAATGACCAGGACCTTATTGTCATTTTCCGGATAGACCAATGCTTCAGATACGGATGGCTCCAGCTCAATAATTGAAGGCTCCTCTGCTATTGTTACTTCATTTTCCGGAATGCCTCTTTCCAAAGGTAGGGATACTATGAAGGTAGACCCTAGGTCAGAAATACTTTCCAAAGTCACTTCTCCGCCATGAGCCTGGGTTAACTCCTTGACCAGGGCTAGCCCTATACCTGTACCTTGTTGCAACTTGCCTGATCGCTCACCTTGCTCAAATCGATTAAAAACCTTGGACTGGTCTTGAATAGGCACTCCACTTCCGTTATCAGCAATCTGTATTTTTAAAATGCCATTTTCATACTCAACTTGAAGGGACACCTCTCCGCCTTCATGTGTGAACTTAAAGGCGTTAGATAACAAGTTATTACACACTTTTGAAAGCACCTCCGGGTCCATCGACAACCAGGTCTTTTTGTTCGGCACTTCCACTTTGAACATGATTGACTTGCTAGAGGCATAGGAGCTAAAAGAAGCTGAAAGCACTTTGAAAAATTGCGAGACTTCTACGGTGGACTTATGAATAGTAAATGCTCCGGCTTCCAGTTTAGCCAGGTCTAGGAGTTCATTGATGAGCTTTAATAACTTTTCAGCGTTATTCAGGACTAAGTCCAACACTTTTTTCTCCTGTTTATCAGCTGCTAAGATTCGTTCTTTAATCGGAGCCATGATTAGCGTAAGGGGAGTTCTGAATTCATGCGACAAATTTTCAAAGAAGCTCGTCTTCATGCGGTC
This sequence comes from Bacteroidota bacterium, assembly GCA_039199635.1. GTDB lineage: Bacteria > Bacteroidota > Bacteroidia > Cytophagales > Cyclobacteriaceae > Fulvivirga. The sequence goes on from JBCCSU010000171.1 coordinate 7,622, forward strand.
AAGCTCCCTCAGCTTTTTATTCGCCTTTTGTTTTAGCCTGTATTGGTTGATCAATAAGCCTAATGCGATCAAAATAACGATGGAGAGCACAATCAACCCATTTCGCTCATTCCTACTTTTAGTGATATTGAGTTCCTGAAGCTTATTTTCAGATTCTAAAAGGTCGATGGCACGCTGTTTTGCCTCGTTCTGATATTTTGCCTCAAGTTCTTGACTTAACTTTGCACGTTCGCTACTCAATAACGAATCTGAGAGAGATTTACCCTTTTCCTGGTACTGAAGTGCTTTTTCTATATTCCCTAACCCTGCATACACCAATGAGATCTGCTTGTAACTATCGCTAGCCAGAGTAAGGTTCTGAAGGGAGTCAAGTACATTAATAAGCTCTTCGGCTGCGGTCTGCGCTTCTGTCAGCCGCCCTTTTATGAAGTTTGCCCGTACTTTACCGTAAAGGCTAGTTCCGCTTAACTGAACGTCCCGTATTTCGCGGGCAATATTAAGGGCCTTTTCGTAATAGAATAAACTGGAATCCTTATTAGGAGAGTTGGAGTCGATGAGAGCATTGGCCAAATTATTATACACTCTGCCTAAGCCCAGCTTATCCCCAAGTTCTTTTTTGATTTGAAGAGCCTGCCGTTGATAACTTATGGCGCTATCATAGTTTTGAATATTTAAATAGCTTCCGCCCAGATTAGTAAGTATAGCAGAAATTCCAGGTTTGAAATTGAGCTCACGCACCAGTTCTAATGCTTCTTTGTAGTAACGAATAGACAGGTCATATTGAGATTGATTATGGTAGATAGAGGCCAGATAGTTTTTGATGCGTGCTTGGGCGTTTTTCTCTCCCATAGCCTCGGCCAATGCCAGAGCAGAAAAAAGCTCCTCAACTGCCTGATCAAAATTTGAGTTTTGTTGGCTTAACCTACCTTGACCAATCTTTGAGCTTAATAACATTATTGAGTCATGAACCTGGGTGGACAGTGCAATCGCTGTGTCCAATTCTGCATAGGCAAGTTCGTCTTCACCTCTTTTTATATACACCGTGGCATTCCTGTACTTGGACCGTGCTATCAGGTGTTTTGAACCGTTTTCTTTAGCCGCTTGCTCTGCTTTTTGGGCATATTTCAAAGCAGAGTCATAGTCGGCCCGATTATATTGAACAACCAGTTCAAAGTACGTCATCACCTTCACACTATCCGATTGTAAAGTGTCTACCACAGCTTTAATGCTATCCAGATTATGCTGAGCAGAAGCGGGATACAGTGAACCAAACAATAAAAATATGGCAGTCAGACATCTCACGACCCTATGAAATTACACAAGGCGGGAGAATTATGTTAATAAAATCGCTTATTTGGAGCCTATTAAGAAAAGGAGTTCTGAAACATGGACGCTGAATGGGATATGACGTAGTTAATTTCTTGCATACAATTCAATCCTCAAAAGCATGGTTTTACTAAAGGCATAGGCCAGACTTTTATCTATAAATGACTTTTCTGGCTGGTGAGTAAAAAACGAAGCAACTCTGGGTACTTGCAGACCCCAAGAACCCGAAGGGATCAACTCACCAGGTAAAATGAGTACAACATGAGCCGCAGTTCCTTCCTCGTCCTTATAAACGGCAATTACCGGTAGTTTTTTGTTGGCTAGTTTTTGTGCCTCTTCTAATGACTCTTGTTCGTATGCCTGACCTAATTTTTTCCAAGTTGTTTTATTGTCAATTTCGTTAGCTATTTCAAAGGCCGTAGCATAACGGTTTGAATTGCTACTGTAGAAATCCTTTAGATTATAAAGGGTGTTCATGGACTTGCCTATGGTAGATTTGCAGTTAAGATCATTCGATTGCTGCATACAGCTTTGAAAATCAGCCAGCAAGGACTCGAGTTCGCCCTCCCAATTAGAAGATAGTGTTTGGGTTTTACCTACACCAAAAGACAAAAGTGAGATGAAAAGAATGAAATAAGCTTTCATAAAAAATACAATTAAAACCAACAATCATTTAAAAGTTTGCAAAGAACGCGAAAGTCATAGATTTAATTTCTCAGATAAGGAAATGTTGATGTTAGGTTTAAGATATAAGTCACTTTAAGAGAGTCACTTTGACTAGAATTACAGTGCTAGCGGTAAAGCTTGATCAAAAAAATCACCAGAAAACCTAGCGAAACGAACAGAAATAGGAATAAAGATAAATCGTTACTTAAGTGCCTTCTTAGCTAGAATAGAAGTTTTATCATACACTGAACTAGTTCAAAATTCCAATTTCGTATCCGTAGTTAAGGTTGGGGAATATATTATTTAATAAATCGTACCTTTTATTAATACTGTCCATTTACAACTTTTAGTAAATGATCATCATTAGCTTAATGATTTGAATGTCAATATATTATAAATATTAATCTTTAAA
>JBCCSU010000172.1:0-10019 GCA_039199635.1 Bacteroidota bacterium
ATCTTTTATTTAAAGGAAGAAAAATATCCGCAATCCCCCGGGCCAGTATTATGAGATACATCGGAGAAATGGCGAGATAGCGTGCCCACTTAAGGTTGATCCGGACACTGGAAAGTGAACTAACTGCAACCAGAATTATAAGGATAATTCTGATTTTCATTGTTTTGGTAACAGCAAAAGTTTTGCAAAAGAAGCGAGGCGATAAATAGTGATTTTATTAATGGTAAAACTGCATTATCAGCAAAAAGTACACCCTAATCGGGTCATTACCGGTTATACTATTCATCTACAAGATATAGCTTAATAAGATTTCTCCGCTTTAGCTACGAAATGACTACTATTCTGGGTACTTTTTGACTAGTTTATAATCTAATTTTGCCGTATGAAGTACACTTTCTTACTGGCCATTGTTGTTCATTTTCAAATGGTTTTTTCACAAGAGTCCACTCCGGATTCGATCATCCAGCGCCAACTCGACACTTACAATAATCGTGACATTGAAGGTTTTATGGCTTTATTTCATGAAGATGTGCAGCTTTACAATCAGGTTGATGGAAAATTATTGGCGGACGGTAAGGCGGCTGTTCGAAAAATTTACAGCCGTTTGTTCGAAAGGTCACCAAAGCTACATTCGGAACTAATAAATCGGATGGTACTTAACAATACTGTTATCGATCACGAAAGAATCACAGGTAGGATGGGAAATGAAGAGGCTATCGAACTCATTGTTATCTACGAATTGTCAGCACTGAAGATAATAAAGGTTACGGTCATCCGATAATTTAAAAAAACCGGAGTTATAGTAGAGTTGATCATACCTCTCATCTTGTTGGTAAAGATCATCAAGCTACAGTCGGTCAACCAGCCTGATAACCCGGGTAAGGATTTTAACAAAGGGGTTGGGATATAAAGCACTTTACACACCAAGAATGATAATCTATAACCGGAATATTAGACTTAGAGCATGAAATCCATTAAAATCGCGATTTATAATCATCGTTAGTTTGAAAACATTCAAAATTGGTGGTGTTCCCGAGCACTTTAATCTCCCTGTTCACCAGGCCATAGAACGCGGCGAGTTCAGGAAAGCAGGTATTCAGCTTCTCTGGAAGGATTATGGTGGAGGTACGGGTCAGATGAATCAAGCGTTAAGAGAAGGCGAAGCGGATATTTGCATTCTTCTTACCGAAGGCATCATCGCCGATATTTTAAAAGGTAATCCATCAAAAATAATAAGTGGATACGTAAACTCCCCTCTAACCTGGGGCATTCATACCCATATCAATTCGAAAGTCGATTTGATTGATGATCAGTTCAACCAGGAAATCGCGATCAGCAGATATGGATCCGGTTCACATTTAATGCCCATTGTGAATGCCTTGATTCAGGAAAAGAAGATAGATAGTGACCGTTTTGTAGTTGTGAATGATCTTGATGGAGGTCTTAAATCTCTTCAAACCGGAGCGTCTACCATATTCTATTGGGAAAAATACACCACCAAACCTTATGTAAAAAGGAACCTACTGCAACGAATTGGTGAATTTAACTCACCATGGCCATGCTTCATGATTGCTGCGCGTAATGAGATCATCAACAAGTTTCCTGAAGTGCTTGATATCGTTCTAAGGATTATTCATTCCTCATGTGATGCTTTTATGGAGAATGAAGAATCTCCGGAACAGGTGGCTGAGCGCTACGACCTCGAATTAAAAAGTGCACGCTACTGGTTCCATGCTACAGAATGGGCAACTAACAGTTGGGTAAGTGATAAAACGCTCAAAAGCGTGGTATTTGCACTAAAAGAAGCTGGAATTGTTCCTGAAGATGGCTCCACGAAGAATTTGGTTTGGAAGAGAATCGAATAGTATTATGTTCCATTTTACTTAATTCATGATTAATATAGGATTAATGATTAGCTGAAAGATCTATTTTCATCCATTTCAAATAGTTTTATTTATTAAATCTCAGTTTAAAAGGAAGCCAGTAACAAAAAACTAAAAAGTAAAATGGTTTATACAGTATTTGAACAGCACTTGGCCAAGATATCCAGGAAAATGAGATGTGTATTAATTTTAGCTTTTCTATTGACAACAGCTCATAGTCATGGACAATCCACGTCCAGCGAAAAGGTGGAAGTGCTTTTACTCGGCACACTGCACTTCAACCAATTTCACAAACCTGATAAGGTATCTACCGACTTTTTAGGAAAAACCAGGCAGGGTGAATTTCAGAAAGTAGTCCATGCACTGGCCCAATTTAGACCAGACGAAGTATATGTTGAAAGAGAACCTGCCGGACAACAGACATTAGATAGTCTTTACCAATTACCAATGAATGAGCTGCTAAACCGAAAGGATGGACGAAGTGAAGTGTATCAGATCGGGTTTAAGTTGGCAAAACAGCTAGGTCTTTCAGGTGTTTATGGTGTTGACCATTACGAAAGTATCCCTCAAAATTTGCTGGTATCTGGTAAACGTATAGAGCGATTTAATGGTGCGCTTAAAGAGTTCAGAAACATAGGTAGAGGCATTACCCAACGTTTCCTTAATGGAGAAATGACGATAACAGCATTTTTAGCAGAATTGAATAAAGAAGAGAACATAAACCTATCACATCGGCTATTTTACAATACACCCGCTTATGTACAGCATGGAAATTTTAGTACGATGGATAACTTGAAAAATGAAATTGACACCACTTATATAGGAGCAGAATACATCTCCCTGTTTTATGAACGAAACCTGAAGATCTATTCCAATATCCTCAATCAACAGTTACGATCTAATTCAAAAAGAATAGTAATAATCATAGGACAGGTGCATGTAGGTGTGCTACGGGATATAATTAAGAATAATCCCAAATACACGATCATCCCAGCCGCTGATTTTCTAAAATAGTCGTTTTAGTTTATCGCTTAAAGAGCTTGTTAAGCTAGCTTAAAATCAGCATCGATAAGATCGTCTAAATTATTTTTCCTAATAGCATAACTAAACCCTGACCGTACGCTAAACCCACCATATTCACCGCTCTTGGCTAAGGCTAAAAACCCGACCTGGATATCTTTTAAGCCTTTGTGCTTTGAGATTATTCTATCAATAGCTTCTTCACAAGCTTCTTTTGGGGATCGGCCATGCCGCATCAGCTCCACTACCACGGCACTTCCTGCGACTCTAATAATAGCCTCCCCTGCCCCAGTGGCACAAGCGGCTCCTACATCATTATCTACAAATAATCCTGCTCCTATAATTGGTGAGTCACCAACCCTACCGTGCATTTTATAAGCCATACCACTTGTGGTGCAAGCTCCCGCCAGATTTCCTGAACTATCTTGTGCAAGTGAGGCTATAGTATCATGATTTTCCACATTAACCTCAGGCCTATACTCAGCCGTTTTTAACCATTTTTCCCAGCCTCTTCGTGATTTTTCAGTCAACAGGTTTTTAGGCTCAAATCCTTGGTCAATAGCAAATTGATAAGCCCCTGCACCCACCAGCATTACGTGTGGAGTCTGCTCCATGACCTTACGGGCAACGCTAATTGGATGCTCAATGTTTTGCAAAAACGCCACCGAGCCGCACGCACTGGTATGATCCATAATGCACGCGTCCAAGGTAACGAACCCATCCCGATCCGGTCTACCTCCAATACCAACGGTCGATCCTTCAGGGTCGGATTCTACCACCCGTACACCTTGTTCTACAGCATCCAGTGCATTCCCACCTTTTTCAAGGATTTGCCATGATCGATCATTGGACTGTTGACCATGGTTCCAAGTAGATATGACAACAGGGTTTTTATTTCTGTCCGGAGAAGATGTATTAAGACTTTTATTTTCAGGATCATTAGCGCAAGAATTCGCTAAAACTCCTGCTGAACCCAGCAAAGAGCTGGTAATAAACTTTCTTCTTGTTGTCACATCTAAAGGCTAAATGTCTACTTATTTTACCGCAAAGTGCACTTCGGTCATGAGCTCATTATCAGGTACTTCACCGGGCATGTTCAAGTATGTTTCAAAGGGATGTATCTTCTTGTTTGTTTTAAAGGCCTTACCCCTTTGCATATTGTAAAGTGTGCTCCAGGCATTTCCTAAGTGGGCGTAGGGTCCGGTATGGCCTAGTGTATAAACTTCAGTGGCTGGTATTTCACCGGAGATTATACCGGACGGCAAGCTATCCGGAATAGTGCTCACAGGTATACCGGAAGTATATTCTACATTTCTCTTTACCATATCCCATTTATGATAGATCGAGAACGCATTCCCAGCCATTAAATCTTTATGATCCGCCATAAAAGCCATCAGTTTACCGAAGTCGTCTTCCATGCGTGTACCTACCGTATCAATAGTGCATTTTGTGGAGACACCCACATATTTACACCCCGCGTAGCTAGAGGTACCCTTGAAATGAAGCTTAGAATGCACCTCGCCATCCTCCACGTAATCCTTCAGCATAGCCAAGCCCCTATCATAATCCATTCCTACAAACGCCTCCATCATCTTCTTCATCCAAAACATGAAGAATGGTAAACTACTATCCATGAGCCAGTTCACTTCTGTTTCTTCACCCTTATCAATGGTCTCAAAACGTACCTTGGCCGTTGACTTCCAGGGTTTCAAAAACGTTAAATCGTAATCAATGAATTTGTTTATTTCCTCTTTAGTCACCTGCATATTACCCGAGCCTACGCGCTCACCTTCCCACTCATATGACTTAGCATCTTCCGCTATGGTAACTGTTGCCTGCGGGTCCATGATGAGCCATGGTGACCAGGCAGTCCAGTGATTAAAATCATTAAGTTTAGAATAAACTTTTTCTACAGGCGCTTTGATGTTTACGCTCTTTTTGATGTGCATCTTGGGCATGATAATGTTGGTTTTGGTGTTTGAATAAAAGTACAAACTTTTATAATCAGGGTCAATCCCCCGACTGGCATCGTTCTTGTTCCCAAAGAGTTATCACTAACTCAGACAACGATGAAAGCTTTTAAAAACTTAGTTTTCTTAGCAGCCATTTTGACCACCTTATCCGCATGTGACAACGGACCTAGGGTACCAGAAGCTGATTTATTAGTTCGGGTAGAGGGTTACTTATCCGGAAATGAAAGGGAAGACATAATGGTACAGGTTTACCTAACCAGAGAAGATGCAGAGGATCAGATCGGGGCTATTACCCCACCGCTTTGGACGGATCATTACGGAGAGGTAGAGATCTTTGGACTAGATACTAACAGAAGGTATTTTGTAAGAGCAGATGCCCGGGCAGCTACCACCATCAGAAGATCCAAGCGTCTTGATTTTGGTATTAACGTATTTAAGGTAAGGATCCTTTAAGTGGTCATTTGAAATCAAGCCGGAGATATTCGTAGTATCAAAAGAGGCTTTGACAATAATGGGTAATATTGGGAACGCTTTTGTTTTCTTCCGTAGTTTGTCAATGAATTCACCCTCTTAAATAGTACGACAACATTGAACTATTTCATTTATGGCTAGAAAGGAATACCATATTCTTAACGGAGATGCGTTAAAAGCGCAACTACCTCAAGAAATTGATGGTGAAATCATTGTAATGCCAGAGTGCCTCATCGATGGACCAGTTAGCGCAGATCATCTGGAAGAATTTTTTGAAACTCGGGCTAAATTCATATCCATTGAATATGGCGGAACTAAAGAGGAATATTTTAAAAAAGTTGTCGGAGAATTCAGAAAGATCGAAAATCTCCCGGCTCAAGCGGCGATACACCTCTGGTTTGAAGATGATCTTTTCTGTCAGGTTAATTTTTGGTTCATGATCCATCTGCTGATCGAGAATGATCAATCTAATATATTCTTGATCCGGCCTCCAGTTCACAATCAGTACGGGTTTGGTGGATTAAGTAAAGAACAACTTTTTATGGCATACGTAAACAAAATGCAGTTAAACGATCTAAGTGAACTAACAAAACTCTGGCCGGCTTATCAACAAGAGAAACTTGATGACTTAAAGCAATTGGCCAACCAACTGAAAGATAAATATCCTTTTCTAGCTCCTGCTGTAGAAGCCCATATTCAACGTTTTCCTGCAGGTGATAATCCCGGAAGGCCGATACAATCATTAATTGCTATCATGGACGAACTTCAAACTAAAGAGTTTGGCCCTATTTTTAAAGAATTTTGTCGGCGCGAAAGTATTTATGGGTTTGGAGATTTGCAAGTAAAAAGACTTCTTAACCAAGTTATCGAATAGCACATCCCTCCGTCCGGAGGTCTTGCATTAGATACAGATGTCACCGTCCAGAAGGCTAATATGGTAGCAGTGGATCATGAGAAATCCACAGGTAACTGCTGTAGTTAGCAACTATTAGACGATATTTTCACAACTTGCAACTCGTTCTTCTTTAGAACCAAAGAATTAATGATTTGAAAAAGCTATATCTACTCCGCCATGCCCGTACCCTGGAAAAAACGGGCGACCAAAAGGATATTGACCGGGAGTTAAACTCTATAGGATTGCAGAATTCAACCCGAATGGGCATCAACTTCAATAATAAAAAAGAAGAGTTTGATATTATTATCACTAGTCCGGCAATGAGAGCAAAGACAACTGCCTCACTGATCGCAGAGCAAATTGCTTACAATACTTCCAAAATTCACGTTAATGAGGAAATCTATGAAGCTTCCATTCGGTCGCTTCTTAAAGTGGTCAATCAATTAAAAGATGAATGGGACTCTGTATTGATTGTAGGTCATAACCCTTCTGTTACTTACCTGGCAGAGTACCTTACCCGTGAAGAAATAGGTGATATGACTACTTGTGGGGTTGTGAAAATTGAATTTAAGATTAATTCCTGGATTGAAGTCTCTGAAGGACTCGGTCGTCTTGCTGGCTACGAGTATCCGGATCTTTTGAATTTTTAAGGTGCGCTCAAAAAAAGAGATCATCGAGGCGTTTGATCCAAACGCCCCGGCAAGTTATGATTCACTTTTTGGTCTTCCTTTTGATGAGGACCATGCTGACCTGATCATTCTACCCGCTCCCTGGGAAGTCACCGTTTCTTACCGCTCAGGTACGTCTAATGCACCGGAAGCTATTCTAGCAGCTTCCAGGCAGGTGGATTTAGACTTACCTAACATTAAAGAGGCATGGACCATGGGATTTCACATGCTACCTGTTTCTGAAGAACTAAAAGAAGAGAATAGTAAATATCGCGACCTGGCCAAACAATATATAGATTGGCTTGATGGCTCGGAAGAAACTGTCATATTGGATTCTCTAAAAATTATTCCTAGAGCCATAGATGAGATTTGTGAAAAACTGAATATTTTCATTAAATCTCAAGCTTTAAAATATCTTGGCAGAAATAAGATGGTGGGATTGGTGGGAGGTGATCATAGCACCTCCTTGGGTTTGATCCATGCCTGCACCAAGGCTTTTGGTAATGTAGGAATATTACAAATTGACGCTCACGCTGATTTAAGGGAGACCTACCAAGACTTCACTTACTCGCATGCTTCTGTTATGCATAATGCACTTAAAAATAAAAAAGTAAGCAAACTAGTTCAGGTGGGGGTTCGTGATTTTTGTAAAGAAGAACGGGATCTCATTAGAAATTCAGAGAGTCGGGTCGTGACTTTTTTTGATCAAGACCTTAAACGTGATCAATATTCAGGAAAATCATGGATGAAGATCTGCGATGAAATAATAGCTGAGCTACCTGAAAAGATTTACCTTACTGTAGATATAGACGGCTTAGAGCCTAAGCTCTGTCCCAATACCGGCACACCGGTTCCAGGTGGACTGGAGTTTTTCGAACTTGTTTTTTTATTGGAAACTTTAGTAAAGTCAGGCAGAACCATTGTAGGCTTTGATCTTGTGGAGATAGGTCCTAAACCCGATGAATGGGATGCTAACGTAGGAGCACGTTTATTATATTATATAGGAAGTTTGGCAGGCGTTTCTCAGGGAAAATTATCCTTTGCAGATTAATATTGTCGAGTTTCGGCTAACACCAAATTTGAATATTGAGGGCCGAGTAGTATCAAATGACTTTATATATCCCAATAGGTTGTTTTCTGCCTTTTATATTTGTTTCTATTGGTGTACCTAGTATCTCAGGTTCTACATTTAAATGTTGGTAAACCGTATCGGAAATTAGCAACTGAGAATTGTATGTTTTATTAAGTTGCTCTATTCTCGCAGCAGTAATAACCGTATTACCCGTAACACTGTATTGCTTTCTTATTTCTGTTCCCACATTACCGGCTACTACATTTCCCGCGTGGAGCCCAATACCCACTCGCGTCTTATGTATGCTTCCGGATTGACTGCGTTCATTCACTTCTTGAACAATCGCTTTAGCCGCATCAAAGGCATTCTGCACATCATTATCGTAACTTGTGGGCACTCCGAAAGTGGCCATAAATCCATCTCCCATAAATTGGTTAATCACCCCATTATACTTAGCTACGATCTCAATCATAAAGCCAAAAACATCGTTTTGATAAGCAATGATCTCTTCAGGTCTTCTGGATTCGGCAAATGGTGTAAAATCGCGAATATCCAAAAACATTACGCACACAAATCTACTAGTGACCTCTCCACTTTTTTGATCCAAAAGTGCTTGAGCTATATCAGTGGACACCTGTTGACCTAGTAGCTTTTTAATTTTCGTTTCGGCCTTTTGCAAACGCCTTCTGGCCTCTTCAAGGTTCTTATAAGTAACCGATAGCTCACTGTGTGCCCTCTTTTTGGTAACAAACAGCCAATAAAAAATAAAGAACAATACTAAAGCTAATACCAAACCAATAATTAACCACTTCCTAAAATTAGCCGCCTGAGCCAGTGCGGTATTTCTCCTTTCGACCTCCAACTCAATAAGTTCATTGTCTTGCACTAACAGTCTAATTTCCTGGGCCTGATTAACCAATGCTATACTATCCTTACTTAATTGTTTAAGTGCATCCATCCGCTTAGCGTAAAGCTCATTGTAGAGCTTATAATACTTGATAGACTGCGTAAGATCTTGTTCTTCTTCGTACTGTTTTGCCAGGCTGATGTATCGATCCAGTTCCGATTGAATACTGTCATTATCAAAATCACCAGATATCAGCTGAGGAGAGGAAGGCAAGTTTTTTGGTTTCAGTATAGCAGGAGCCATTTCTCGTACCTCCTCAAAAACTGCCGCCCTCCCACTTTTTGCTTGTTCAGCCGCAGTAGAGTCTCCCAAACGCTTAAAGTTATCCTCTGACATTTCATAGTACGCCAATGCCTCTTTGTAATTACCCGACAGTCTGTTCATTTCAGCAATTTTGGCCTGGATTTCTGTAACCCCTTTAGCGTCACCTCGATCTCGCATTAAATCAACAACCTTAGTATAGTTTTTTATTGCCTTGCTGTAGTTTTCTTTCTTTTCGTGAATGACCGCAAGTTTAAGAAGTGATTTAATCTTTAAACCGGAGGATGAATTTGAGATTTTATCTCCAAGCGCCAACGGCCGGATCGTTCTTTTTAAAAAACTTTCTTTTACACCAATGGAGTCAATCTTAATGATCATATCCAAAGCAAATTGTTCCGCATCTGTATCCTGGCTATTTTCAGATAACTGAAGGCATTTTTCGAATCGATCCTTAGCCGATGCTAGTTTAGAATCTTTGAATAGCAGAGAGCCATGATTAGCATAGGCTTTTATACCCTCTTTAGTTGCCGTAGAATCTAGTAATAATGTATTCGTATCATTGAATAGCTTATCCGCCAGATCATCCGCCTGTTTTGAATACTTAAAACCTTTCTTGCTATTCGATTTGAGGTAGTAGGAACTGAGAACATTTAGAGCCTCTAATTTTTGAATTCCATGGAGGTCATTAACTTGAGCCTCTAATAGTTGCGGATCTTTTAGATAGTCCTGCCCTTTTACATCGGTAGAGATGAGATGAAAGAATATCCAAAATGTAGCAAGTAATAAGTCGTAGTGCTTACCCATTATCAATTTAAAGGAACTGAAATCAAAAATCGCATACTCGTTACAAGCTAATCTTTATATATTAG
>JBCCSU010000173.1:0-9978 GCA_039199635.1 Bacteroidota bacterium
AAGGCACTATTAAATGTAGATTTAGATCTAAATCCCGATTCAAAAGCTATTGCTAATATTTTAAGTTCGGCCTTTTCCAAGAGAATTTTCGACTCCTCTACCCTAAATTCATTTATAAATTCATAGAATTTTTTCCCATGGTATTGATTTATTAATTGGCTCAATTGTTTGGGTTGAACTTCAGCCATAGCTGCGAGTTCATTTAACGTTAGATCAGGATTTAGGTACGGTTTATCCTTTTTCATTATCACCATAAGGTCAGAGAATTTCTTATGAGCCTCGTGTTTTGATAAACCTGTTTTTTCGTATTTCTTATTAACTTTTGAGACAATATGGCCTGTATTGAAAAGTTCGGGTTTTCTCAATACCTGATGAGTAATTCCATATATAAGCAATCCTTGTCCTATGGCAAATAGTTTATCCGTAATTCCATAAGGGTCCATAAGTACTTCCATTTGAAATAAGAAAAATATTAATAGATATGATGACCAAAGAAAGACATTTGCTCGTGTAAAGAATGATACCCAAGTAAGGTTGAGGTAGGCCAAATTGGAGTGATTTTCTTCCAAGTAGTGTTTATACTCTGAAAGTTTCGCCGTAGCAAAATAAAAATAGGTGAAAATATGGACGCAAGAAAACACCCAAATAGTATTATATATAAACGGCAACCCTTGATTCTTAACATTAGTTAACCAACTCAACTTATAATCAGAAGACTGCACATAAAAATCCGTAAGATAAAGGGTAACGATGAAGAATGGTATAAAATGAAAACTACTTTTTAAACCAGTAAATTCCCGATTACTCAGTTTGTTTACATAAATCCAAACTGTTGGTCCGATTAAGAATAGTATCGGAAATGAAGTAGCGATAAGATGAGGAAACACTTCAGCATACTGCCTAACCAAGCTAGGAATTAAGATGAAACTTGATAACTCAATCAACAATAGTCCCAACCAAAAATTGGTCGAAAAACTGAGTGGAGCATTATTACTTAGACATAAATAAGCTCCAATAAAAAGTCCCTGAGCTCCAGCAATAGTCACAAGAATGTCCATCTATTAAATATAAGGTTTGCTAACAAAAATTACGACCGAGCGGAAGCGCATGGTCGATAAAACTATTTCAGAAGAGGAAATTCGCATAAAAAACAAAAATGAAATTCACTTTTCACATATTGATCCTTTTTTGTTCAGTCAGCACTGCTCAAACTCCGTATCCTAATGACAAGGGGATGGCTCACACCGAAGTTTATCATGGAGTATCTGTAAAAGACAGCTATCAGTGGCTAGAAGAGTTAAGTTCATCGAGGGTCAAGTTATGGTCCCAACGGCAAGATTCTATTTTACATAATTACCTGGCTGCTTCACCAATTAAGAAGCAAATCAAGGACAGGCTTTCAGAGTTGGTAAGTCTTGATCTTTATTCTACACCAATTATGAGAGAAGGTCAATTCTACTACTCTAAAAATTCGGCTAAGGATGAAATTCCGAAAATCTACAACCTCCCTGCCAAAGGTGCCCAAGAAAAACTGTTAATAAACCCCACGTCGACCGACTCTGGACTTAAACTGATGATGAATGGTAGTACTTCCGGTTTCTCTATCAGTGAAAAAGGAACGTGGCTTGCCTATAATTTATCAAAAGGGAATCAACGGTGGTTTCAGGTAGATTTATTTAATCTGAAAACCAAAATACATAAGGAGACCATTAAAGGTTTTCATGTACTAGGCGGTGGTCCCATATGGTATAAAGATGAAGGTTTTTTTTATAATCATTATGATGAACCTGAAGACAATGAAAAGCTGACTGCCGAAATCGGTAACGCAAGTATTTATTATCACCAAGCGGGAACAACACAGGTGCATGACAAGCTAATTCTCGCTAACGATTTTTTAGGGGAGGGATGGTTATATTCTTTTTCTATCAGTGGTGATAATTTAAATTTAATCGTTTCCGCTCAAAAAGGTAGTAGTCCATTTAACAGGATTTTTATTAAGAGAATAGGTTCTGATGAGGCTTTTAAAGAACTTTTTATAAATAATAAAGCCCGATACACATTTTTGGGTAATGACCTATCTGATTTTTTCTTTTATACAGACTCTAATGCCCCCAATGGACAGATAATAAAAACTTCGCTTGTTGATAATAAAACTTCTGTAGTTATACCTGAAAGTGATCAAGTTATGTCTGGCAATAGCTTGGTAGGAGGAAATGCACTTGGATACTTCAATAATAAGTTTGTAATTAAATATACCTCAAGTGGTGAGGTACAAATTAAGGTATTTAATAAAGAGGGTAAGCATCTTTTTACACCTCTTTTGCCGCTTGGGGGATCAATCTGGGGTGGTTTAAAAGGTGAAAAAGATAGTGATAAAGTGTATTATCAATACCTTGGGTTGATTGACCCAAGTTCTATTTATTCACTTGATTTAAATACTGGTGAAGTAGAAATCTTTAGAAGGTCTATTTCTTTGAATGAAAATGATTTCATCGTGGAAAAAGTAATGGTTCCTAATGGAAAGGACATTGAAATACCGATGTATATTGCACGAAAAAAATCAACCCAAATCGATAGCACCAACCCAGGTTTTATCTACGGGTACGGTGCTTTTGGATGGGTATCTTTTATATGGTACCAGCCCCATATACTTTTATGGTTGGAAATGGGAGGTGTTTATGCTATTCCAGGAATCAGAGGCGGTGGTGAGTTAGGCAGTAGGTGGCATATATCAGGCTCCGGGAAAAATAAGCAGAATAGCATAGATGATTATATCGCAGCATCTAAGTGGTTAATTGATTCAGGCTATGTTGCAAAAGATAAGTTGGTGGCTAATGGTGGTAGTATTAGCGCAGTGGTTGCTGGAGCTGCCCTAAATCAACAACCAGATTTGTATAAAGCAGCTGTAATTGATAGACCAGCGTTAGATCTATTGAGATTTCCCAAATTTACCGGCGCTAAAGCTTGGATAGAAGAGTTAGGTTCTCCTGAAAAGAAGTTTGAGTTTGAAGCACTGTATAAATATTCACCATACCATAACATTGAAAAAAAATGTTATCCCCCCACACTGGTAATGGTAGGTGATGAGGACGAAACAACTCCTCCACTTCACGCATTTAAATATGTAGCATCTTTACAGGATAAAAATACCTGTTTGACTAATCCAGTACTTTTAAAGATAATGAAAGGTGTGGGGCATAATTTTGGAACGCGGTACTTACAGAAAGTAGATTCTTTTACTGATATGATGTATTTCCTTTACAAAAACGTAATGGTCGATTAGGTCTAGGATAGACAGATTTGAATTCTCATCCATAACGAAATTCTTTGGGAAGAGGAGCTCTTGTTTTCTTAAGCTTTAGTTCTATAAGCCTGATGCACACTGGCATTGATCTCATACCCCACTAACAGTACAATAGTGAGAATGAACTGCCAGATCATTAACGCAATCAGGACACCAATAGAACCATAAAGCTTATTGTAGCTGGCAAAGTTGGCCACATAATAAGAAAAACCATAGGATACCGCTAAACATAAAATAGTAGATATTAGCGAGCCTACGGAAAAGAACCTCCAGTTATAATGCACTGAAGGACCGAAATAATAGATAAAAGAAATGGCCAAGAAAAATACGATGAAAATGACCAGGAATCTGACGATGAAGAAAAGATAGAAGACATAACCTTCTATATTCACCCAGTCTATTTGAGTTACTAAGTCAATGACAAAATTACCTATAACTAATAGAATGATGGCCAGTATGAGAACTAAAGCCAACATAAATGTAAGCCCGGTAGCCACCAAACGCATTTTTATATACCCCCTTTTTTCTATGGTTTTATAGCACGCATTAAACGCTTTCATTAGTGAAAGCATACCGTTAGTAGCCAAAAAGAGTGAGAACAGTGCGCCAAAGGTGAGCAGGCCACCACGTTGATTACTAATTATATCTTCTATGGTAGTACTGGCCACTTCATACATGTTCTGGGGCATGAACTCGCCAATAAATTCTAGTATGGTGGTTCTACTCACACTGGGGATCCACTCATGGATGTAAGGCGTAAGCGTAAATAGGAAAATAATAGCCGGAAAAATAGCCAAGGTAAAATTATAGGCCACAGACTCCGCTCTTTCGATGATCTCATCCTTCGTTATTTTTTGGATAAAGACCCGGATTATCTCATATAAACTGAGGTGCTCGTACCGCTCAAACTTAACCGCTTTAAGAAGCTTAATGAAGCTGATATACAATTCAGAGTTAACTACATATTGAATGAGTTTTTGCTTCATACTGAAAAGTAGGACGATAAAAGTTGCTCCATATTTTCAGGCATAGCACATGGCCGCTTGGTGACCATATTTACAAAAACCAGTTTGGTATGACCAATATGAATCATATCATTGTTCTCATTAAATATTTCGTATTCGAACATGATACGAACACCAGGTTTCTCTTTTACTGTGGTGGTAATCGTTAGCAGCTCATCGTAATGCGCCGGGGCAATATATTTTGAATAATTTTCCAGAACCGGCATCATAATACCGCTTTCTTCCAGTGCCCGGTAAGTCAGCCCAAGCGCCCGAAGCGCCTCTACCCTGGCGGCCTCGTAATAGGATGCATAATTACCGTAATACACGTATCCCATTTGGTCTGTATCTGAATATCTGACGCGCAGTTGAAGCTTATGCTGGTACATTATCTCGCGTTTATTCTCGCTTTTCGCTGCTCAATGGTCAATTGTCGCTGGTACCTTCTTGCGTTGTTAAGATGATCTCGAATATTAGTAGCAAAATTATGGTATCCTGAAAAATCCTCTTTAGCGCACATATACAAATAGTTGTGTTCTTCATGATCCAGTACCGCATCTATCGAGTGAATGGTAGGCATATTGATCGGACCGGGTGGGAGACCTCGGTTTTTGTAGGTATTGTAAGGGGAATCAACTTCTTTATGGATGTTCAGTACTCTCTTTAAGCTAAAATCACCAGACGCAAAGACTAAAGTGGGGTCGGCCTGTAATGCTATGCCTTTATCTAATCGGTTCTTGTATAACCCTGCTATAATTTTACTTTCTTCTTTCTTGATACTTTCAGCCTGTACAATGGACGCCAACACGGAAACTTCTTTTTGATCTAATCCAATTTTTGACGCTTTAGCCGTTCTGGTGTCGTTCCAAAAGCGCTGGTACTCGGACTGCATGCGTTCGAGCAGTTGCTTCCCCGAAATATCATAATAAACCTGATAGGTGTTGGGAATAAACATGCTAATCACATTTTTCTGATTAAAGCCTATCTCATTGGTGGCGATAAACTCATTCAAGGCACTATCGAATGCCGCAGGGGTAAGTGCAATACCCGCAGTTATCTTTTCCCCAAGGTCTTGGATTAACCGTACGTTATTAAAAGTGATGTTCACAGGCTGCTGCTGCCCGATGCGTAACATTCGGATCGCATCAAGGTTGGTCATATCTTTTTTCAGTAGATATCTGCCCGGTTTGATGGAGATATCATAATCCATTATTCTAGCCATAAAGCTGAATGAGACCAGATCCTGAACATAATCATTATCATATAACTTGGCCTGTAGCGATTTGAACGTCTCATCAGGCTCGATCAACAATATGGTATCCTCTTTATCAACTAAAATGTTAGAGGCATAGGCTATCTGATACCCGTAAAAGGCAAAAGAAGATAGCAACATTGTAAAAACCAGTAAAAGAACTAATAATACCTTCCTATTTCTCATTTCGTCTTTCTTGCCAGGGCAAAGGTAGCTCATATGGTTTAAAAAGATGAAAGGGCACCACATCTCACCGCTACGCTGCAAAGCAATTTTTTATCTAGCTTTGAACATGCCTGCGGAATTGATCAAGTTATATGAAGAAAACCCACAGCAATCCAAGATAGAACGGATCGTGGACATCTTAAGAAAAGGAGGAATAGTAATTTATCCTACTGATACTATTTACGGCATCGGGTGTGATCTTTTCAATCGAAAAGCGGTAGATAGAGTGTGCCGAATTAAAGGTATCAAACCCAAGAATTTTAATCTATCTTTCATCTGCAGTGACATTAGTGAAATAGCAGAATATGTTAAACGTATTGACAACAGCACTTTTAAGTTGCTTAAAAAAACGTTACCCGGACCTTTTACATTCATTCTTGATTCAAGTAGCAGAGTGCCAAAGATCTTAAACACAAACAAAAAGACGGTGGGAGTTAGGATACCCGCTAATAACATCCCGCTTCAACTTGTGAAATACCTGGGCAATCCGCTCATTACCACCTCCATTAAAGATGATGATCAGATACTAGAATATACTACTGACCCTGAAATCATTTTCGATGATCTAAAAAACGAAGTGGATGTGGTCATTGATGGAGGCATTGGAAAAAACATCCCCTCTACTGTAGTTGACTGTACCATGGGTAAGGTAGAGATGGTTAGAGAAGGACTTGGTGATATTTATGACTACCTCTGAACCTTACTTGCTTATAGAGCTTCACTACTTCCCGTGCCTGGAATATTTCACTCAATACTTCAAGTATAACACCATTGTTTTAGAGGGCCATGAAAATTATGTTAAGCAGAGTTATCGCAACCGGTGCTATATACTCGGCGCAAATGGAAAATTACAACTTACCGTACCGGTCATACACGGTAGAAAAAAGATACCGATACGAGAAATTCAAATCGACCACAGCCAAAATTGGCTAAACATTCATCATAGGTCATTGAAATCGGCATATGGAAAAGCTCCTTTTTTTGAATTCTACTTTGACTTTTTCGAGAGTGTATTCCAAAAACGGTACAAATTTCTGTTTGATCTAAATTATCAGCTACTGACAGTTTGTCTGAAAATACTTGGATTGACTAATTCACTTAAAATCTCAGAATCTTATCTGAGCAACGAAGATGGACGGTTTTCAGATTTGCGTGATGAAATCAATCCTAAATCCAGTTTTTACAATCGGACTTTTTATCAGCCTAAAAGCTATCACCAGGTATTTGGCAAAGACTTTGTTAATAATCTTAGCCTTATCGACTTATTAATGAACGAAGGACCAAACAGTGCCGCTATAATGCGTCAATATACGGTCTGAATTGAACATTTAAAAAGAGTTCATCGTTGATTAAACAGCCGAGATTACTCACTCCACGGATGGTAATTCTTTTTCAATAAATCAGTAGATTTACAATAGACACACATTAATTGCTACATTATGGAAGCAAAATTTTCAAATAGAGTTAAAGAGGTTATTTCGCTTAGTCGGGAGGAAGCTCTAAGGCTCGGTCACGATTATATAGGTACGGAGCATCTGCTTCTGGGAATGATAAGAGAGGGAGAAGGAGTAGCGGTAAGCCTGCTTAAAAAGTTAGGTATTTCTCTGGATGAGCTAAGAGGTTCTGTAGAGAAAGTGTCTAAGGGTACAGCTTCTCATGATGTGAAGAACTTGGCGAATATACCATTGACCAGACAATCTGAGAAAGTACTTAAAATCACCTATCTGGAAGCAAAAATTTTTAAAAGTCAACTTATAGGAACGGAGCACTTACTACTTTCCATTTTAAGGGACGAGGACAATATAGCCACTCAAATTTTGGAGAAATTCGATGTAAATTACGATGTAGTGAAAGAGCTACTGGAATATCAAACAGAAAACCCTATGGCCTCTTCAGATACCGATGATCCTGATGAAGATTCATCGAAATTATTTGGAAGCACTCCCGGGGGTTCTAGCGGTGGAAAAGAAAAAAAGGGCGGAGAAAAGTCACGAACGCCGGTTCTGGATAATTTCGGCAGAGACCTCACTAAACTGGCGGAAGATGATAAATTAGACCCTATTGTAGGTAGAGAAAAGGAGATAGAACGGGTAGCTCAGATCTTGAGTAGAAGAAAGAAAAATAATCCTATCCTCATTGGCGAACCCGGCGTTGGTAAAACGGCTATCGCAGAAGGGTTGGCGCTTAGGATTGTTCAGAAAAAAGTTAGTCGGGTGCTCTTTGGCAAGCGAGTAGTTACGCTGGACCTGGCATCACTGGTAGCGGGTACGAAATACCGCGGCCAGTTTGAAGAGCGCATGAAAGCGGTGATGAATGAGCTTGAAAAATCACCCGAAGTGATCCTGTTTATTGATGAGTTGCACACCATAGTAGGTGCCGGTGGGGCTTCCGGTTCGTTAGACGCTTCAAATATGTTCAAACCAGCGTTAGCGAGAGGCGAGATACAATGCATTGGAGCTACTACACTGGACGAATACCGTCAATATATTGAGAAAGATGGTGCTCTCGCCAGGCGTTTCCAAATGGTAATGGTAGACGCCACGACTCCGGAAGAAACGGTGCAGATCCTTGATAATATCAAAGAAAAATATGAAGAGCATCATCATGTAAATTATACCGCTGAGGCCATAGATGCTTGTGTTAAATTATCCGACCGATACATTAGCGATCGTTTTTTACCCGATAAGGCGATTGACGTATTGGATGAGGCCGGCGCACGCGTTCACATCAACAATATTCATGTACCAGATGACATAGTCAAACTGGAAGCGGCCATTGAAGATATAAAAGAAGAAAAAAACCAGGTAGTTAAAAGTCAGAAATACGAAGAGGCTGCTCAGCTAAGAGACAAGGAGAAGAAGTTGCTTGAACAGCTTGACATAGCCAAAGTAAATTGGGAGGAAGAAACGAAAAGCAAGCGTTACAAAGTAGATGAAGATAACGTAGCGGATGTTATTGCCATGATGACGGGTATACCTACAAAGCGAATAGCCCAGAAAGAAAGTAACAAGCTTTTGGGTATGAATCAAGAACTTAGTGGTAGGGTGATTGGTCAGGATGAAGCTATCGTTAAATTAACTAAAGCTATACAACGAACCCGTGTTGGTTTAAAAGATCCTAAAAAGCCGATTGGTTCATTCATATTTTTAGGTCCTACAGGGGTAGGAAAAACAGAATTGGCAAAAGTACTTTCCAGTTACCTTTTTGATAAAGAAGACTCATTGGTTCGTATAGACATGAGCGAATACATGGAGAAATTCTCCGTGTCAAGGCTGGTAGGTGCACCTCCGGGATACGTAGGTTATGAGGAGGGTGGTCAGCTCACGGAAAAAGTGAGAAGGAAACCATATAGTGTAGTGCTATTGGACGAAATAGAGAAGGCCCATCCGGATGTATTCAATTTATTACTTCAAGTACTGGATGATGGTATTCTTACGGATGGTTTAGGTCGAAGAGTCGATTTCCGAAATACCATTATTATTATGACCTCAAATATTGGTGTTCGCGACCTGAAAGATTTTGGAGCAGGAATAGGATTCTCTACGCTGGCTAAGCAAAATAATGAGGAGGAAGTGATGAAATCCACCATCCAGAGTGCTCTGAAAAAAGCCTTTAGTCCCGAGTTTTTGAATAGGCTTGACGATGTTATCGTATTCAATTCGCTACAGCGAGAGCATATCCATAAGATCATTGATATTTCATTGAGTAAGCTATTCGAGCGAATAAACGCACTAGGATATCAGATAGAGCTTACTGAAAAGGCAAAGGATTTCTTGTCCGAAAAAGGCTACGATCCGCAATATGGAGCAAGACCGCTGAACCGGGCTATTCAAAAATACCTTGAAGATCCGGTGGCTGAGGAAATCTTAAAAGGGGAGAATGGAGAAGGTTCGATAATCGTTGCCGATCATGACGGCAAAAGCCAGGAATTAAAACTAAAAATGAAAAAACCGGGTAAGAAGACCCAGAAAAAAGAAGAATAAGTCAAACCGCTGTTTTTTTAGAAGCAGAACAAATATTTGAAATAATTCAAAAAAACGAGCTCCAGTAGTATTGGAGCTCGTTTTTTTTTAAGGCGTCCTTGAAAATTAGTTTTTTAACAAGTTATGAACTGAAGCTGATCTGTAAAATGGTCAGATTTTTTTATTTGTTGTGGTAGGATTAAATTTTGCGATCTTCGATAAGTACAAATA
>JBCCSU010000174.1:0-9966 GCA_039199635.1 Bacteroidota bacterium
ATCGAGTTTCTATGTTTAAAAAAGAAGCCCAAAGGCACTAGTTTGTTATTAGTTAAGAATATAGAATACAAACAAGTAAACCTCAAGGCTTATGAACGAATTACAAGATACTCAAGATCAGAGAGAAAACATTTATATAGGCATAGATGTGCACAAGAAAAGTTGGAGTGTATCAATTATGAGTGACCATTTAGAATTGAAATCTTTTTCTCAACCTCCCGAACCTAAAGTGCTATCCAATTATTTGCATAAGCATTTTCCAGGGGCTCGCTATCAAAGTGCCTACGAATCAGGATTTAGTGGCTTCTGGGCACATCGGGCTTTAGTATCCCTGGGGGTTGAAAATATCGTTGTTAACCCAAGCGACATTCCTTCCACAGATAAGGAAAAGAAACGGAAAAGGGATACGGTAGACTGCCGGAAAATAGCCAGGTCTTTACGCAGTAAAGAATTGCGAGGCATCCATGTACCTGATGAGGTGATCGATCAGGACAAAGCCCTAGTAAGAAGTAGGGGTAAATTGGTTGCTGATATCAAACGTTGCAAGAATCGTATTAAATCACTGTTTCACTACTGGGGAATACAAATCCCTGAAGAGATGGACTCTCCTTATTGGAGCAAGACTTTTCGAAAGTGGATTCGTGAGTTGGATTTTAACAATGCCTCTGCCTCTCTTTGTGTGATCGCACAGCTAGAGGGCCTGGAGCAGATAGAAGCACAAAAGAAACGAGTGGAGAAGGAACTGATTCATTTATCTGCTACCCGATATCAAAAATTATGCGACTGGTTGCGCAGCATTCCAGGTATTGGGTTGTTAGGGGCCATGACCTTGATCACCGAAATCAAAGACATTCACCGTTTCAGTAAGTTGGACAGGCTTCACAGCTTTGTAGGCCTAGTACCCAATGTGAGCAGCAGTAGTGAGCGTGAAACGATAAGAGGAATCACTCAACGCCATAATCACTACTTACGACCTTTACTAGTCCAGTGTGCCTGGAGAGCAGCTAAAGTAGACCCTGAACTGTTTAGAGACTACAACCGGCTATGCAGGAAAATGAAAGCTAACAAGGCGATCATTCGCATTGCCAAGAAATTATTAAATAGAGTGGGTTATGTGTGGAAGAACGAATGTGTATATGAAATGAAGGACTAAATGAGTTTTTTAAATTACAGGACTTGATCAAGGAAAACCCGGAGGTCCGCTTACGTGAGTTACAGCCAATTAACTTGTTGACCGGTCTGTTCATAATCGAGTTTGCGGCCTCTTTCCTACATCTCATAATATAAACTTGCAGTCCGCCAGCTGGCAGATCTGCTGATAGAAGTCTAGTTTTGTAGTTTATTAACTACCGGATACAGAAAATTAATGAGTAGAAAGAGGGCTTGCTTTTCCTTATTTCTCACTCAAAATATATGGATAACCAGTGAAGTGGTAAAGGTGTGGCCGCACAAAAACATCCCTCAAGCCAAAGCCAACCTTGACAACTTCACAGCTTATCCAACGGATTTGCTGTGTGTGAGAAATAAAGAAAAAAGAAAATTAGTGCCTAATTGCTAGGTTTTTAACATAGAAACTCACGTTAAGTTAGATTCCTGGCGTGTTCCGGGGACCATCTTTCCGTTCCAGTGATCGAATGAGACCGTCTCTGAATCATCTTTCGTTGTAAATGCCAAGTGATGGACTTTATTATCAGTGATACTTAAGAAGTTATAAATCGTATCTCCCCTTCTAAACAAGTGGCAATCATCAAAAGTAAGCCGCTAACCTGAATTCTTTTCCTGATAAAATATAGCTCTCAACGTTTTAGTGCCTGTTAACTTGATGAGAGTGACTCTTAAAAAAATTATCCCGCCCAGCCTTCTCTATCCAGGCTGCGATATTGAATAGCCTCAGCTAAGTGTTCAATTTTTATATTTTCGGAACCAGCAAGATCAGCAATCGTGCGGGACACTTTTAGTATTCGATCATACGCCCGAGCAGAAAGGCCTAATTTTTCCATAGCCGTTTTTAGTAAGGTTTTACCTGCTTCGTTGATCTCACACACTTCCTTTACCATCTGACTCGGCATCATGGCGTTGCAGTGAAGAGTTTTGTCTTTATCAAAGCGCTTGGACTGTACATCTCGGGCGGCTATCACGCGATTACGGATCTCTTCACTACTTTCAGTTTTTACCGTACCGGTCATCTCATCAAAAGAAACCGGAGTTACCTCTACATGAAGATCAATACGGTCAAGCAGAGGACCGCTAACTTTACTCAGATAGCGCTGCACCACTCCGGGGCCACAAACACATTCCTTTTCGGGGTGATTATAATAACCACAAGGGCAAGGATTCATGCTGGAAATGAGCATAAAGTTAGCCGGGTAATCATGTGATACTTTAGCCCTTGAAATGGTGACTTTGCGTTCTTCCATAGGCTGACGCATTACTTCCAACACTGTACGTTTAAACTCCGGAAGTTCATCTAAGAAAAGAACTCCATTATGTGCCAGCGAGATCTCCCCGGGTTGTGGATTTCCTCCTCCACCTACAAGAGCCACATCACTGATAGTGTGGTGAGGACTACGATAGGGCCGGGTCGATATCAACGAAGAATCAGAGCCTAGCTTACCTGCAACAGAATGAATTTTTGTGGTTTCCAATGCTTCATGCAACGATAGTGGAGGTAAAATACTGGAAAGCCGTTTGGCAAGCATGGTCTTTCCCGCCCCCGGAGGACCTATCATTATCACATTATGACCACCGGCGGCGGCTATTTCCATTGCTCGTTTAATATTATCCTGGCCCTGTACATCGGAAAAATCCACACCATAGTTATTCAACTGCGCCATGAAAACATCACGTGTGTCCACCTCCAAAGGATTGATCTTAAGATCACCTTCAAAATAATCAATGGCTTCTCGTAAAGAAGTTACGCCTATTACCTCCAGATCGTTGACAATCGCTGCTTCTGAGGCATTTTCTTTGGGCAAAACAAAACCTTTGAAACCTTGCTTTCTAGCTTCGATGGCTATAGGTAGTACCCCCTTTATGGGCCTGAGTTCACCATCCAGTGAGAGTTCACCCATCACCGCGTACTCAGACATTTTGTCTCCTAAAAACTGGTTTGATGCCTGCAATACGCTTAAGGCGATCGGGAGATCATACGCGCTACCTTCCTTTTTAATGTCTGCCGGCGCAAGGTTTACCACCACTTTTTGCCGAGGCATGCGCAAACCGTAGTGCTTCAAGGCTGATTCAACACGATGTGCGCTTTCCTTAACAGCACTATCCGGAAGTCCGCTGATCCAAAACTTGGTACCTTGTATTACCGTAACCTCAATGGTGATGATTTTTGCATCTACCCCAAAGACAGCCGCACCGTAATTACGAGATACCACCCCTATTTTGTCAATTTTTCGATGAGCTGGATCATCAGGTGGATGATCTTGATATGAACCTCCTGAATACGATCAGCATACCCGTCATGTGGCACACAGATTTCAACATCAACATTACCTCTGAGCTTTCCCCCATCTTTTCCTGTCAGTGCTACTACTTTTGCACCTTTGTTTTTAGCGGCCTTAACGGCTTCTAAAATGTTGGCTGAATTCCCACTCGTGCTGATTACTAAAATTACATCCCGATCGGTGGCTAACCCGGTAATAAACCTAGAAAATACGTAGTCATAGCCATAGTCATTCCCAACACATGAAATATGGCTAGGGTCTGAGATAGCTATTGCGGGTAACGGTTCTCTCTCATCTCTAAACCGGCCGGTGAGCTCTTCAGCAAAATGCATAGCGTCACAATGGGAGCCTCCATTTCCACAGGAGATCGCCTTTCCACCATTTTTAAAAGCATTCGCAAAAAGTACAGCAGCATTTTCAATATTATTTAGATTTTGTTCGTCTTGAATAAACTTATCAAGTACGCCAGACGCTTGAAGTAGCCCCTGCAAAATCAGGTTCTGGTGCTCCATAAATAAGAAATTTAAGCTTCTGAGGGGGTACTTTCCTCACCCGTTGAAGAGGTATCTTTTGCTTCCTGGAGATCAAACATTTTCGCTTTATAAGAATTAGCTTCATGTTCTAACCGCTCTATTTCTTTTTGAGCGCCTCTGCCTGCCATATTAATCATTACCATATTTACCATAAATAGGAGCAAACCTAGTACGGAAGCGTAGATCATCCAATCCATCCTTTCCCTCAACCAAAGTAAAAACTCAAAGTCCTCAGACCTGTAGTTCACATAGATAGATATCAGCAGCAAAAAGAAATGAAAGAGAAAGTAAACAAGATAAAATATGGACTTTGGCTTTTTCATATCAAGCTATAAATAAATTAATGCCCTTAAAGCATGAAAAATAAAACTACAAAAATTAAGCGGAATAATTAATGACGGCCATGAATAAAACGGATCGATTAGGTATTCTGCATCGCACTCAGCTTTTTATATAGCCCATCCGTTTCTAATAGTTGACTATGCGTGCCGCGTTCTATTATCTCACCATTTTGGACGACTACTATTTCATCAGCATGCTGGATGGTGCTTAGGCGATGAGCGATTACGATGGATGTTCTATTTTTCATTAGGTTAGAGATCGCCTGCTGTACAAGCATCTCAGATTCTGAATCAAGCGCTGAAGTAGCTTCATCTAAAAGTAATATGGAGGGATTCTTGAGCACCGCCCGCGCAATACTTATCCGCTGCCGCTGTCCTCCGGAAAGCTTCATGCCACGATCGCCTATATTGGTTTGATAACCTTTTTCCTGCTCCAGAATAAAATCATGCGCATTTGCAATTTTAGCGGCCTGAATCACATCATCCTTATTGGCATTTTCTACACCAAAAGCGATGTTATTAAAAATAGTATCATTGAACAGTATTGATTCCTGGGTAACTATACCCATTAACTTGCGTAAATCTTCTATTTTGACATTTTTAAGTGAGTGTCCGTCAATTTTTATTTCCCCTTGGGTAGGATCATAAAATCGAGGAATTAAATCGATCATCGTAGATTTACCTCCTCCGGATGGGCCTACCAAAGCTACCGTACTGCCTTTTTTAACTTGCAGATTGATCCCATTTAAAACAGGATCTTTGTCATAGCTAAAATGAACATTTTCAAATTCCAAGGTATCTGTAAATTCTAATAATGATTCAGCCTTTGCTACATCTTGTATTTCCGGCTCAGTGTCTATCACCGAAAAAATCCTTTCTCCTGATGCAATTCCTTTTTGAACCCCGGAAAGACCCTGGGAGAAAGCCTTTGCCGGAGAAATGATCTGTGAAAAAATAGCCAGATAGGTGATGAACTGACTCGCATCAAGCGAGGCATCTTCATTCAACACCAACGATCCTCCGTAATAAAGTATAACGGTAATTATTCCCACACCTAAAAATTCGGAAACCGGTGATCCCAAATCTCTACGGTAGCTATACCCTAAATTAATACGCCTGTAACGATTAGTCTCCTGGTCTATTTTATCGGTTACGTATTCCCTGGCATTAAAAGCCTTTATAATACGCATACCTCCTAACGTTTCGTCCAGAATATTTACTATACGACCCAGCGACTCCTGACTTTTAATGGCTTTTCTTTTCAAACGTTTTACAATATAACCCAATACACCTCCGGCAATTGGTAGGATCAAAACGGTAAAAAATGTAAGCTCTATGGAAATGATAAATAAAGCCACGAAATAAATAATTACTTGTATAGGTTCACGTAGCAGAGCTTTTGGGCTGGAGAGTACAGAAACTTCTACTTCCTGTACGTCATTCGTAATTCGAGACATCAGGTCACCTTTGCGCTCATTGGTAAAAAAGCCCAGATGCATTCTGGAAACTTTCTCGTAAATGGCCATACGTAAGTATTTTACAGCGTCTAGCCTTATACGTGCACTAATGATTGCGGCTAAATATCGAAATACGTTTGTCAGAAAGACAGAACTCAGAACTACTATACAAACAAAAACCAGTGCCTGAGATTCACCATGTTCCTTGATTACATTGGTGAAGTAATAATTGAAGTAATCTATTAGGTAATCCGTGCTAAAAGTGAAACTACCCGGTGCTTCATAAACTACATCTGGTGTCAGCTTAAAAAGAACATTCAATAATGGAATGAGCATAGCCAGATTAAAAACGCTAAATATGACACTCAGCAGAATGAAGATTACGTACTGCGGCACATAAAACGTGAGGTTCCTGGCGTAACCGAATATTCGAAAAAAAGTCTTCATGCGTTTAGCAGCTGCAAGTTAGGATTAAAACTCATTTAATCGCTGCGGTATGTTCCATCTCAATACCAAAGACGTAAAGTTAGTTTCTCGAGTCAGATCCGCTTGCTCACTTTCTAGCTGCCGGTAGATATGTTTTATATCTATAAAAAAATTATGTTTCCATTGATAGGAAACCGTCAGATCGGCAAAAATTAAATCCGAAGCTATTCCTTGACCGATATCATTCCCAAATTCCATTTCACGGGTGTTGTTCGGAAGAAGAATATTCTTACCAAAATTGTCATCGGGCGCATCTTCACCGTACTCCGTAATGATTAACTTACCTGTGATCATCAATCGGTTTAGTGGTTGGTACCTTACTATCCCTATTACTTCTCTAAAATTAGCACCTAACGGGTGTGCAAGGGACTGTCGGTAGTTGGAATAACTCCCGAATTGTGTATCGTGCGAATAGGTATAAGGGCGCGAGATATTGAACTCACCCTGCAGATCAAGATTTTGAACTCCAAAAGCATCCACATATTCTGCCCCGAGCTGGGCCGCCCATTTATTTCCCCACCATCCGGTACCTTCCTTTAGATTATCCAACAAGAACTCATCAAATACCCACTGTCCGTAAATCATGACCTTTTTTGTCGGAAGCCATTTGAAATCGGCCCCTAAAAGAACATTATCCGGGCTACCATTTTGTTGCTCTATCGCTCGGTAAAAAATTATAGGATTGAGATATTCAAGCTGAAATGAGTTATTAGAAAGTGAATCAGAATTACTGAAGATCACTGACTCAAAAACTCCTATGTTTAGTTTTTTGCTTACGTTCAAACTCAAATGATGTAGCGCCATGTATTTATTAGGATAGCGTGTGCTTCCTGTAAGACCGTTAGCATTACCCTCTACATCTGCTACCATCTGAGTGAACAAGTTAGTGTAGTTAAACTTCCAAACTTTAGTGCTTGCCTTCAAAAACAGATACGCAGGAGAAAACCCAGATAAGATCATAGATCGATAACCGTTTCCTATTGCAAATCGATCATGTCCAAATTGCACATTGATTGACTTTGTAGCATTTACACTTACGTAGCCACGAGCCGTGAAAAAATCAACTCCATTTTCTTCATAACCTTTCCAGAAGCCCTCCTGTGGTACGGTCAAATTATTAGCTCTAAATTCTCGGATGTATAGTGGATTTATCATTTGGTTCTCGCCTATGAAGCTATAAAAACCCACTTTTTTATCAATCATACCTCTTATTTCAGCACCGCGTGTATTAATGAAGGTGTTTATATCTGAACCTGACTCTGTACCGGCCGATAAATGTATAACGGGATTAATATGCAGGTCTAGATCAGCAGTTTGAATGGAGTATAGATCTGATTTCTTCTTATAAAAATGCTTAAGAAAAGGCTTTTTTGAATCACTATCAACATCACGAGCCCACTCCCAACTATCATTTTTTAAAAATTGAATATTAAACTGATCTTGCCTGGATAATGCTTCGTTTGGCGCTACAGAATCTATAAAGTTCATCACATCTCTACGCTCATAAGCTCTCCAGGAGGAATGGAAAAAGGGGTTTATTTCTCCCGACCTGATCTCATATCTATCAATCCAATGATAGTAGTCGTCATTTAAAGGTATATTTACACTTTGACTGAGTAACAGCGAAGGCAGCACCAAAAAGAATAAGACTATAATTAGTCCTGATTTTAGCTTCATAAGGCCAAAATACGCCAAAAAATGTTTAAGGCGCGGCTTGCAGATCATATATTAATAGTTAACTTTGTGCCTCTTTTGGAGAAAGAGCTAGAATAAGAAAGAAATGAAAAAAGATATACATCCAGAATACAAAGAAGTAGTTTTCCAGGATAGCTCCAGTGATTTTGCTTTCCTTACTAAATCTACCATGACTTCTAAAGATACCATCAAATGGGAAGATGGAAATGAATATCCACTAATCAAAATAGAGGTTTCTTCTGCTTCTCACCCTTTCTACACTGGCAAAAAACTATTTGTGGATACGGCTGGTAGAGTGGAAAAATTCAACAGAAAATACAAAAAATAAGACCATTAAGAACAGAGGTTCTAGTCTTCTAGAATCTCTATTTCTACCCTTACGTTCTCATCTGCCTGCGTACTATTCTTATCGTGAATCATACGCTTTCCGCCCCAAGCTTTTATTTCCATTCTATTTTCTTGTATTCCTTCTGAGATCAAAAGGTTTTTTATCAATTCAGCCCGTTGTTTAGATAGCTCTTTAGCACTCCCTACACCTTCTTTGTTCAGATCGGATAATTTGAAATAATCAGGTTCTTCTCCTTTACTAATGATCTTCCCAGGGTGCTTCCCATTAACATGGCCATGAATACGAATTTTCATATCCCGATTTTCTTCCATCATAGCGATTAAGCTATTGACTTCGAACTTTGACTCTGGCCTCATAATAGCAGCATCTTTAAAAAAAGCCACATTATACATGACTACAAAATCACCTACACTATACCGTATCAAATCGAAGTTCAATTGCAATGCATCATCTTGATATGAAATATCTACTTTAGCCGTATCACTTAAGGGGTTGAAGAAGTTAATTTCTTTTTGTTGTTTTCTAAACCCGAAATTATCCACGATCACTGAAAGTTTTCCGGTGCCATTATTAGGATTAGAAATATTTACTTCCTCTCCACTTTTAAACGTTTTTAGCTGTTTAGCACGTTCAGTATCTACAAGCTGTACATTACCGCTAACCTCAGAACCATTTTGTGCATTGTACAGATTTACTTTAAACCCGACTTGAGAGAGCTCAGTAATTTCTTTACGCTCTTCTGCTGGAGATTCTTCTTTTTCATTGACTTCTTCGCTTTCTTCTATTTCCGTGTTTTCTTCAATATCCTTTTCCGAGGTGCTTTCTTGTTCGAGTGATTGATTAGCATTAGCCTCAGTAGGTTCAGAATTAGTTTCTTCGGGTTCACTTGCTTGAGCTTGTGAAGAAGTAACATTGGAAGCCGGTGGCGGGCCTACTTTATTAACAAAAACCCAAGCATCAGCAAAACGCTCATTTTGCCTCGTCTTTCGCATTTCTGAAATAGCCTCATCGAAATTTTGATTTTCAGAGAGGTAGACAAAATAAAGATTTTTGGATCTGCTTAAACCGTATTTTGCCGTATGTCCATCATTTTCCAATTCAATAACGAACCTTTTAGCATAAGACTCCTGATTAATTGAATAAGCTGCGACTACCACATAATTACTTACCGCCAGCTCATTTTGCTGATAAGCGTGCAGACTAGGGAGAAATGTAGATAGAAATAAAAAAAGAAAATTCATGTTTAGCCTCGTTAATATCGCTGAATATACTCAACTATAAGTAGATCCGATACTAATCTTAAATTTACCTAATCTACTTAAGCTTTTGTAATACTACAGTTTGTGTCATTAACTAATTAATCGATGCAAATAATTATCTGATTTTTGATAAATTCTTATTGATCTGCCGTTATTTCTATTTCTACCCTGACATTTTTATCCGCCTGAGAATCATGCTTATCATAGATCATTTTCTTTCCACCCCAACCCTTTATTTCCATACGATTCTCTGCTATACCCTGATCTATTAACCAATGCTGAATGGTGTACGCCCTGAATAACGACAATTTCTTTGCACTACCGTTGGTTTCAAGATGATCCGCTTTCAATGAGAAGAAATTCTTATCCTCGGGATCAAGATGTATTATTTTAC
>JBCCSU010000175.1:0-9932 GCA_039199635.1 Bacteroidota bacterium
AGTAGCGGGGGCAAGACTCGAACTTGCGACCTTTGGGTTATGAGCCCAACGAGCTACCAACTGCTCCACCCCGCGATATAAGTGATAGCAAATTTAGATTTACCTTATTAATTATGCAAGAACTGATTCTACAAAGATTATTCTACCGGCCTATCTTTTGCCTTTCCTTACTGTTTGCTTTCCTGAAATCAAAAATATAAGAAGTGCCTTCAACAGGTGTAACGATGCGATAGTGCTTATTCATCAATTCATTACTTAAGTATATTTTCCCCCGGTATGACTCATCTGCTGGAATGACATTGGTATTAAAAATTTCATCTGGTAGATATTCCAAATCTTCAAGAGTTTTATAAGTGCTTGCCTCATTTAAACCGCCCACAACATCTAGAGCCACCAAAGTTCCGGCCGTAACGGCATCTCGGGTAGCACTTTTTCTAGCGTCATTTGCCGTCCATTCTGAACTGGAATAATCATCGGCATCAGCAGCTATATCGTAAACTACTAAACCTACCGCAGCAACAGCCATCAAGGCATTTAACGTATTTTTATTTCTTATTTTACGCTCGTAAAGATCATTTACATCTTTGTGACTTAGCGCTAGGTGAGAAAACACCATACTATTATCTACGGTCCATGGTTGCGAACCGCTTACTTCTTTAAATTTTCCGAGAGACGAAAATCCCGTGATTTTTTCGGTATCAAATGAAATTGGTGCATAAGAATTGTTCACTAATTCTAAGTCAAAGACCATGAATTTGCTGTTGACCTCCAAATTTTCCAGCCTTACCGTAACATCACCCTCGCTGATCTCTGCTACTGGTGTCGTGTCTTTTCGTACATCATACCAGCCCGGTACTAACCTTTGTTGACAAGATCCAAGCATGAAAAGTACAACCAAAAAACAAGCGATTCTCATGGAGCAACTTTAGTGGAACTATAACAAGTTTCGTACCAGGTAATATTTCCGGTAAAATAAGAATACCTTTACTGTATATGCAAAGTAAACGCATCCATAGGGCAGGTTTTGTTAGCATTATCGGTAAGCCTAACGTAGGTAAATCTACTTTAATGAACCAGATGGTAGGCGAGCGATTGTCTATTATTACTTCTAAGGCGCAAACCACAAGACACCGGATCATGGGCATTCTTAGTGGTGATGATTTTCAGGTTATCTATTCGGATACTCCGGGCATCATTAAACCGGAATATGAGCTTCATAGTTCTATGATGAGCTTCGTGAACTCTTCGCTGGAAGATGCCGATGTAGTGCTCTTGGTTACCGATATCTATGACAAATATGACGAGCACATTGCACTAAGCCTGAAAAGGATAAAAGCCCCGGTTATCTTTATACTCAACAAGATCGACCAAGCTAAAGGAACTCAGGTAGCGGATAAAATATCTTATTGGAAAACCGTGGTACAGGCTTCAGCCTACCTAAGTACTTCCGCGCTGGAAGGCAAACACATTGATATTGTTTTTGAATCCATCCTTGATTTATTGCCGGAGCATCCCGCCTTTTTCCCAAAAGATCAACTTACGGATAAACCAGAAAAGTTCTTTGTAGAAGAGATAATTAGGGAAAAGATATTTCTCAACTATAAAAAAGAAGTTCCGTACAGTACGGAAGTAGTAGTTACGGAGTTTAAGGAAGATGAGATGATCATTAGGATCCGGGCTGAGATCTATGTAGAACGGAAAAGCCAGAAGGGAATTTTAATAGGTAAAGGTGGTGAAGCATTGAAAAAAGTAGGAATAGCAGCAAGAGTGGACCTGGAAAAGTTTTTCGACAAACAAATCCATCTAGAGACCTTTGTTAAAGTATCGGATGACTGGAGAAAGAAAGCGCGAAGCTTGAAAAATTTTGGATACAAGTGATTTAGTATTTTTGACATACGATTTTAGATTTAGGAGCTTGCAGCCTGTAGCTAAGAGCTTGAAGCAAAAGAATGGCAAATATTTTAGCAATAGTAGGAAGACCAAACGTAGGGAAATCAACGCTGTTTAACCGGCTTATTGAGAGAAGGAAGGCGATAATGGATGATGAAAGCGGAGTTACTCGTGACCGACACTATGGTTATGCGGAGTGGAACGGTAAACATTTTACTGCGATTGATACGGGTGGCTACGTAACAGGATCTGAAGATAAGTTTGAAAGCCAGATCAGAACGCAAGTAGAACTGGCCATTGAGGAGGCTTCCGTGGTAGTTTTTATGGTAGATTCACACGATGGGCTTACTGACCTGGACAAGGATTTTGCAAAAGTTATCCGCACTTCCAAAAAGCCCGTTTTCCTGGCAGCAAACAAGGCTGATACCGCAGAAAAAGCATTGAACGCCAGTGAATTTTATGCACTCGGTATGGGAGAAGTGTTTACGTTATCCTCAGCATCCGGGTCAGGTACGGGTGAGCTTTTAGATGGTATTGTAGATCACTTTGATGAGGGCACGGAAAACCCGGAAGAGGGTATTCCAAGAATTGCCATTCTAGGAAGACCTAACGCAGGAAAGTCTTCTTTTCTTAATGCGCTCCTTGGTAAAGAACGTACCATTGTTACTGATGAGGCCGGCACTACACGAGACTCTATAAACACTCGTTACACGCTTTACGGAAAAGATTTTATTCTTACGGATACCGCTGGTATACGAAAAAAATCACGTGTTAAAGAGGATATAGAATTCTATTCCGTATTACGAGCCATTCAAGCGCTGCAAGACAGTGACGTTTGCATATTTGTGATTGATGCCGAACGTGGACTAGAAGCACAAGACATGAATATTATCGGCCTGGCAAAAAAATATAACAAGGGCATAATGATCATGATCAATAAATGGGATCTCATTGAAAAAGACAGCAAAACCGCTGATGCTTTTCGTAAGGAAATAGAAGCCAAGTTGGGTACATTAAATTACATTCCCATACTATTCACTTCTGTTATAAAAAAGCAGCGGATATTTCAAGCGATAGAAAAGGCCGTTGAGATTTATCACTCCAGAACACAGAAAATATCTACCTCTAAGCTGAATGATGTGTTGCTTCCTGAGATAGAAAGAAACCCTCCTCCGGCCATAAAGGGCAAATACATTAAAATAAAGTACATCACTCAACTATACAGTATTAACCCAACCTTCGCTTTTTTTTGCAATTTGCCTCAGTATATAAAAGCCCCTTATGAACGCTTTTTAGAGAATAAAATGAGAAAACACTTTGATTTAGAGGGTGTTCCGATTCGTTTATTTTTCAGGAAAAAGTGACATGGGGTTGACTCATAGGTTTTTTTGTATCTATATTAGATGGCTTAAACCAAAACCTAGTAAAACATGAAAAAACTCTCAAGTGTGTTATTGGCTTTAGTATTTACAATGGCCATTGTGTCCTGCGGAGGCGGGGCAAGTACCGAGGCTGAGGCTACGGCTGAAGAAGTGGTAGAAGAAACCTCTGACGCTGTAGAAGAAGCAGCCGAAGAAGTGGAAGAAGCTGTGGAAGAGGTAGAAGAAGAAGTGGAAGAGGCCGCAGATTCTGTATCTGCTGAAGGTGATTCAGAATAAAAATTTAAAAACATTTTAAGAAGACCATCTGTCAATTGGCGGATGGTTTTTTTATTTTAGTTGCCCATGAAAGATGAGCAGGTTTTTGAGCATTTTTTTCCTCCTGCTGCGGTCAAATTTTGCTATTCGCTGTGGAAAAAGCATGATTTCACTTTTAAAATAAAAAGTAAGCGCAGCTCTAAGCTGGGGGATTATCGCTACCATCCCGTCACCAATAGTCATACCATATCCATTAACAATAATCTTAATCCCTACTCTTTTCTCATTACCTATCTGCATGAAGTAGCTCATCTTATTACATTTAAAAAATACGATAGAAGAGCACAGCCTCACGGAATAGAGTGGAAAGAGGCATTCAAGGACTTAATGCGGCCAGTGGTAATGAATAAAGTTTTTCCCGAACCTTTAAATTCATACGTTATTCAACACATGCAGAATCCGAGAGCTTCATCATGCAATGATTATAATCTAAATGTAGCACTCCGCAAACTTGATGCAAATCCGGGAAATATACTTCATGAACTGGCCTTTGGGCAACAGTTTAAACTGGGCAAGAAAATCTTTCGTAAGGAATCTTTGAGAAGAACAAGATATATGTGCCAGGAAGTAAAAACAGGGAGAAAATATCTTATCTCGAAATCTGCACAGGTAGAAGCTCTCATGGAGAGATAACAGATAGCAAAAAAATTCAATCAAATTCTGAATTCCAATATCCTAGTGGTGATTTGGTGTTGTGGTACCTGCTTGTGGTAATTTAGAATTTGTAATCTGAAATTTTATTTGAGTTTTGTTTTTTGAGAAGTTGATCATTCTTAGGATTATTCACCCAGCCTGTAGGAAATGACTTCATCAATTTTTTTGAAGAACAACTGTGGCATCATAGTGCGCCATTTCGGGAACTGAAGAATACCCCCAAAATTGATGTAAGAATCAATGTTATATATTTTCTGCTCAGTGATGATGTGGTCAGGAAAGTTTACCCCAGCTATCCATCCGGATTGGTTGAAATCATCAGTGTCTTCTACATCTTCAAACCATTCTTCGTAATAAGAATCATCTGATCCATGAAAATTGAATATATTTTCACCGATCAGAATATATTTATTCACGTTGCGCTCAAGAAGATGATCAATGATGTTCCGCTTCAGGTGCATGATATCATTATTGATGGTGTCATTCCACTCTCCTATAAACTCGATAATGGAAAAGCCTCTGTCATAGTCTGTGAAGAGTATTTTGATGTAGAGCGTCTCTGAGCCCATAAAATCCCAGGCCGGATCTATGTAGTACCCATAGATAGTATCTGAATAAAGATCATGATTATATTGCTTCCCAAAGAATGGAGATTCCGAATCTTCGGCTACATTGTAATAATTCAGCCAGTTATAATAGGGCTCAATCTCGTGCATTTTTGCGTATAAAGTCGATTACCCGGCGTACTGAGCCATGCTCATTCAATAACTCCTGAGCTTCATCTCTGCCTATAGATAATTCTTCCATGAGCATTCTAACACCACGATCAACTAGCTTGTTATTGCTTAACTGCATATCCACCATTTTATTTCCTTTCACTCTGCCCATTTGGATCATAGAAGCGGTGGAGATCATATTGAGCACTAATTTTTGAGCAGTTCCGGCTTTCATCCGAGTACTTCCGGTAACAAATTCTGGCCCTACCACTACCTCAATTGGAAAGGTAACACTCTTGGCAAGTTCGGAGTCTCTGTTACAAACAATGCACCCTGTTACTAGCCCGTGATCTCTGGCCACTTGAACCCCACCAATAACGTAGGGTGTGGTGCCGGAAGCCGCTATACCAATTACCACATCTTTATGGTTGATCTGAAATTCCTCAAGATCCTTCCACGCCTGTTCGGTATCATCTTCTGCAAATTCCACTGCTTTACGAATAGCTCCGTCACCTCCGGCAATCAGCCCGATAACTACGCCATGAGGCATTCCAAAAGTAGGAGGTATCTCTGAGGCATCTACTACCCCCAATCTACCACTGGTACCAGCTCCAAGGTAGAATAAACGACCTCCTGATTTAAGCTGTTTTACTATTTCAGGAATAAGTGCCTCTATCTGGGGCATAGCACGCATTACCGCTTTAGGTACGGTAGCGTCTTCTTTGTTAATATTGACTAACAAATCTTTGATGGACATTCTTTCCAGATTGTCATAATTTGATGTGGCCTCTGTGGTCTTCACTATTTAAAATGCTGAGAGTTATGGTACAAGGTTAAGCCGGCTATGGGACTTTCAATAACATTTTTTAGAACTATACCTTTATCACTGGCCGCTTGCCTTAAAACATTCGTAAAATAGAACGCTACGGAGCCGGAGAAATGCACAGACACATTATTTGCTTTGGTGTATTTCAATACATTCTTTTCGAAGAATTTACAAAATGACTCATAAACCAACCGGTAGCAATAAGACTCTTTAATATTCTGTAACAAAAATTTGGTGTAGCTAGCCATGTATCTTCCTGGCGCTTCTTGATTGTATACACGGTCTAATACTTCATCACGAGATATGTCAAACCTTTTTTTAAACCTCTTTGCTACATGTTCATCCATATCACTGCGAAGAAAATCAGCGAGTAGCTTCTTTCCCAAATAAGCTCCACCTCCTTCATCACCCAAAACGTAACCAAGAGAAGTTACCTGCTCGGCTATGAGGTGACCATTGTAGTAGCAAGAGTTAGCACCTGTACCCAAAATACAGGCTATGCCAGGTTCGGTACCGCAGAGAGCTCTTGCCACGGCAAGCATATCATCTTCTACCTCAATAGAGGCTTTCTTAAAACTTTTCCCTAAAACGTTACGGATCAATACGCGGTTGCTCTCAGCACCACAACCTGTACTGTAATAATATAGATACTCTACATCGCTGCGTAATTCGGCTAGAATAGGTGTAATTTGCTGCTCCAGGTCTTGTTTATCCTGATGATACGGATTGAAGCCGAAAGTTTTAAACTGACTAACTTCACCTTCCGGGTTGATCAGTCTCCAGCTGCAAGAAGTACCTCCATTATCCGCTATTAAGATCATATCAGTTTCCCGATTTGAGTAAATTTCTCAAATACTTGTTTGGTATGAGGTGCAGTGGCCAGCTCTTCCGTCAAATCCTGTCCTGCCCAGTGCTCGTAATGCTTCCCATTATACCATAGTCTTGAATGGGTAACATCGTAGATCTGACCTTGATAGGCTACCCAAATATCTTCCTTATCCTGTCCATTGCGCAGCGCCAATTGACTTCTGGTGTATTCCTTCATTGAGAAGTATAATAATTATAATCTTTCAAAATGGTGTAAAGAAACTTAATGGTAGGTAGATCACTCTCTATTTTGAGATGCTCCTTTACTTTGGCAGAAACGGCGAGTGCTGGCTTCATGTCTGCCCGCTCTTTATTCACCTCCAGCGCCTCTTTAATCACGTTTATCTCCTTAAAAGTTAAATATTGTGCATCGGGAAAAACTGCCTGATAATCCGAGTCTATATTTTTGATAAGCTGGTGCGAGGTTACTTTCATAGATTGTCCCATTTTCACTACCGTAGTTCCCGCGGCAAGATCTCCTAAACGTTGTGATTTTTCAGTGAGTGCTATTGAAATTACTGCTATAGCACCTGAGAAAATACCAATATCCAAAGGGCGTAGTATCCACCGCAAAATGTAACCTCCGATGGTGGCCGGCGTGCCGTCTAGCCGTACAACTTTAATATTTAGCTGCTTTTTGCCCAGGCTTTGCCCGTTAAAAGCTATCTCACAGGCCAAGTGATAAAAAAAAGCCGGAAAGTAAAACAGCATGAATACCCATTGAGAATCTATGCCTATACGCGTTACCACTAATGCCATGACTATTACGTAAGCCCCAACTATCAGCACATCGATAAGAAAGGCGCCAATTCGATCACCCAAACCGGCCGCAGCATAATCAATCGCTACGTTCTGAGTTGTTCTTATGTTTACACTTTGCACCTGATTATTTTTTATATAATTTACATGTTTTCAAAGCTCTCATGACGTGCAGTCTATGGTCGACTTTGATAAAAGCTGTTTCTTAGAAACTTTTACGTTGGACTTTGTTGCATAATCGTATCAAAAATAATAATAAGCCGATGATTCGAATTATACTCCCGCTGTTTTTACTCATCTCTTTTTATGAGCTTTTGAGCAGAGGTAACTCAGAAACCATGATTGAAAATAATAGGTAACATGAGAGAAGCGGCTTTTGTGAAGCAGAATCTTGAGCAGTGGCAGCAATATGAAAAGCTGTTGGATAAC
The DNA here is from genome assembly GCA_039199635.1 of Bacteroidota bacterium. GTDB lineage: Bacteria > Bacteroidota > Bacteroidia > Cytophagales > Cyclobacteriaceae > Fulvivirga. The sequence continues at coordinate 7,839 of JBCCSU010000175.1, forward strand.
CAGAAGTCCACGGCGCCAGATATTTTGGCTGACATTTTTATCCGCATTACGGATGACCTATCATTTTCCCGAACTCAATACCCTAAGAGTGATACCACAAATTATCTAAACAACCTGGCCTCCAAAATTCATTTGGAGATTTACAAGAATAAAAAAGAAGATAAGAATAGGTTCATTGCATTCTGGAAATATGAGCTTCCCTTACTATTCAGTAGTGCCCATAAACACTTACTTTACGCTTTTGCTATTTTTTCACTAGCCGCTTTAATAGGTATAGTCTCTGTGGCTAATGATGAAAGCTTTATACGCATGATACTAGGTGATGCTTATGTAAATATGACCCTTGAAAATATAGAAAAAGGAAATCCTCTGGCGGTTTACGGTAAAAGTGAGCAAACCGATATGTTTTTTGCCATCACTTTTAATAATGTACGCGTATCATTCATGGCTTTTGCAGCAGGCATTATTGTGTCCATAGGCACCGGATACATTCTTTTCTCAAATGGATTAATGGTAGGTGCCTTCTTTACATTCTTAGCTAAAAAAGGTTTGCTATTAAGCTCACTTATGATCGTTATGCTACACGGTACGCTGGAATTATCTGCGATTGTTATCGCCGGAGCAGCGGGGTTTGTGATGGGAAATAGTATTTTATTTCCAGGAACTTACCGTAGGATAGATTCTTTTAAGTCAGGAGCCATAAAAGGGCTTAAGATTGTGATGGGCCTCATGCCAGTATTTATTATGGCTGGATTTATTGAATCTTTTCTTACCCGATATACCTTTATGCATTGGTCTATAAAAGCGGTAGTGATTTTTATTTCAGCTGTATTTATAATCTGGTACTTTATTATTTATCCAATAAAACTGAAAAGGGATGCCTCTGAGCCCAACCATTGAATACCATAAAACCCGAGATTTCGCGAAAAAGCTTAATGCCACCATAGAGTTCATTAAGGAGAATTTCAAACCGCTGTTTCGGGCACTTCTCTTTATTGCCGGCCCTCCTGTAATATTAGGTAGTATCCTGCTGTCTCAAATTTTTGATCGATTCATGTCATTTACTACCTTGGCATCAACTGGAATAGCCCCGGGATTTGATGATTTCGGTCAGTTTATACTTCCTGGCCTAGGATCACTCATATTCCTATTGATAGGTGGTACTGCGCTATTAGCCGTTATTTATGATTATATGATCCTGTATGAAAAGCAGGGTAAAGAAATTAGTGTAAATGATGTTTGGCAGCTCACAAAAAAATCATTCTGGCAGGTTTTAGGTAGAATGTTACTGCTATCCCTTTTAGGAATAGTAGCTTATGTAATTCTCGTATTTGCTATTGCACTATTAGTAGCAGCATCTCCCGGACTTGCTTTTATCGTAGGCCTTCCACTTGGCATTGGCTTTATATATTTGATTATTCCGTTGTATCTATTTTTTATCATTGCAGCCTATGAAAGAATAGATTTTGGCACTGCACTTGGCAGAAGCTTTAAGCTTATAAAAGGTAAGTGGTGGAGCACTTTTGGGCTCATATTCGTGACTGGGCTTATCCAAGGTGTGATCGCTTCTGTTTTTATGATCCCATGGTACGTCATTTTTATGCTGAAAACACTTCATACCACCGAGCCCAATACCTTTTCAGAACCCTCCGCCCTTATGGAAATTATAGGAACAGTGAGCTTCTTACTCTATTCAGTAATACGCTACATGCTATTTTGCATTCCGCTAATAGCTGTGGCCTTTCAGTATTTCAATCTCGCTGAACTGAAAGAGTCAAAAGGCTTAATGTCAAAAATTGATGCTTTCGGTACCACCTCCAAAGAAGAAGATGAGGAAGAGCATTATTAGTGTACTTTTTCTTTGCTGTGGGTCCATATATGGATTTAACGATTCTACCGCTGTTCTATATGACGAATCAAGTGTAGAGTGGCGTCAATTTGATCAGGAGAAGATAAAGGAGCACAAAGCGGATGATGATTATGATTATGGTAACAGACCAGTTCCCGGTAAGTCTCTGTGGCAGCGATTCTTAGCCTGGTTACAGCGTATCCTGAGCAAGATCTTCTACATGGGAACAGAAACACCCTTTGGTA
>JBCCSU010000176.1:0-9922 GCA_039199635.1 Bacteroidota bacterium
ATAGAGTGAGTGTTACGTATAGTGTTCGTTTTCAGACACTTCATTCCATATTCGGACGATGTATTTTAATATCGGACACCAAAAGAGGTTTCCAGAGGCGATTTAATGTTCATTTATCTATTTGGCATATTTATTGGCAACCGGAGAATAAATAAATCCAACTTCGGAAATATGATTAAATTAATAGACGTAGATAAATATGTCGACTCCAGATTTCAGCGCACTTTTATCTTAAAAGGGATAGACCTTACTGTAGAGCAAGGGGAATTTCTCACGGTAATGGGGCCTAGTGGGGCAGGGAAATCATCTATAATGAATATTATAGGAATGCTTGACGAACCTTCTCAGGGTGAGTATTACTTTTTTGACGAGCCCGTTCATAAAATGAAGGAGCGTAAAAAGTCAGAAATGCACAAGCATTACATCGGATTCATTTTTCAGGCTTATCACCTGATTGATGAACTTACCGTTTATGAAAACATTGAAACTCCACTTTTATATAAAGGCGTAAAAGGTGCACAGCGGAAAAGCATGGTAGCAGAAATGCTTGATCGGTTCCAGATGGTGGCGAAAAAAGATCTTTTTCCTGAACAGCTTTCAGGCGGCCAGCAGCAGTTAGTAGGTGTAGCCCGTGCCATTATAGGGCAGCCAAAACTTCTTTTGGCTGATGAGCCCACCGGTAATTTGCATTCAGAGCAGGGTGAAGAGATCATGGAGATCTTCAAGAAGCTCAACGAAGAAGGAATGACCATTATACAGGTTACTCATTCTGAGAAAAATGCCGAATATGGCAGCCGAGTAGTTCGTCTGGTAGACGGTGCCATCGTATCTGATGTGAAGAAGGAAACAGCATAACTCAAAATAATCCTTACTAGTGTATACTGTTCACACAGATGCCTTAGTAAAGTTCAAGGTCAAAAAATAACAACAATGAAAAGATATTTCGCAATTATCTGTTCAATCTTATTTTCTAGCTCATACTCTCAGGAAAACAGTGTTCTAAGCTTTTCAGAAGCCGTAAAAATAGCCTTAGAAAATAACGTCACTTTAAAAACTCAAAAAAACGAGCAATACGTTAATCAAGCTCAGAAAAACGCAGCGATGGCAAGTGTTGGGCCGACTTTATCTGCTTTCGCTCAGGGTTCACGGGTATTAGGAAACCAGTTTATTGAGCAAGAAGCACGGGTAGTTAATAATGCTGAAACTCAAAACTTTTTTGGTTCTGTTACTGCCAATATCACAGTGTTTAATGGTTTTAATAGAATAAACACGGTCCGCCAGGCTAATGCAAGTTTAGAAGCTCAACAACATTTTGTAAATCGAACTCGCCAAGATGTTATTACTAATGTATCTAATCAATATTTACAATGTTTATTAGACGTAGAATTATTGACTATTGCAAAACAAGACTTAGAAACTCAAAAGACGCAATTGAAGCAGGTTGATGGTTTTGTAGAAGCAGGAACAAGAGCTAAAGTTGATTCATATAATCAGATGGCTCTGGTTAAATCAAGCGAGCTCACTGTTTTCAGAGCTGAAGTTCAACTGAGAAATGACAAGTTATTATTGTCACAGACTTTATTGATCGAGCCTGAAATGGCTTATGAGCTGGACAAACCGGACTGGACACTCAACTTGGATAACTTCGAAGGTTTAGAAATAGATAATTTAGTAGAAACTGCCTTAGGTAATCGGGGAGATTATCTGCGAGCGGAAAAATCAGAGCTGGCGGCAAAACGTGGAGTATCCATAGCATTTTCCAACTTTTTGCCCACTATCTCTGGCTATGGCAGAGTGGGTTCTCGTTACAGTGATGCGTCAATTCCTACATTCGAGACTCAAATGGATGATAACCTTCGAAAAGAATACGGATTGTCAGTAGACATCCCTATTTTTTCAGGTTTACGTAATCGCCAAACTCGCGTGAGAGCTAAAGTATCACATGACAACGCACAACTGAACACTGAAAGTATAAGGCTTCAGGTTAAATCTGATGTTTTAAGAGCTTACCAAGGCTATCAGGATGCTCTTACTAATTTTGAGGTTTCTGAGGCTCAATTAGAAGCCGCCCAGATATCGTTTGGTCTTGAGAAGGAGCGATATGAAATAGGTAACTCTGACCTTGTCTTGTTCACCCAGGCGAATCAACGACTTACTCAGGCTAAAGGTGACTTTGCTCAGGCGAAGTATACTCTTCTTTTTCAGGATATTTTACTTCAATATGCTACAGGTACACTTCAGATCGAAGATATTCCATAACTCCTAAAATATTTTAACCATTTTAACTAAATTTGCAGTCCCTTTCAAAAGACTGGGTGTAGTGATTTTTATAACCACTATGTAATTCAAACTAAAAAGCATTGTCGAATGCCCGATGGCAATGTGTATCCAGGGTATATTCCACTTATGGCAAAGGAAAAAGAAAGTGCAGAAGAAAAAGTAGAAACTCCTGTAAATCAGGAAGAAACTGCACCAGAAACGACTGAAGCAGTTGTAGAGACTGCAGAAAAAGAAGAAAACACAGAAGAAACGAAAGAGGAAGAGGTAGTATCAGCCACGGAAACTGAAGTAAAAGCTGAAGAGCCTGTTCAAGAACAAACAGAGTCTGTGGAGGAGGTGAAAGAAGCTCCAAAGACGGAAAAAAAGGAGGTAGCACCGGCAGCAGCGCCTAACGAAGACTTCGACTGGGAAGCATTCGAGACTAAAGGTTTTGGCGAGGGCTACTCTCAAAAAGAGCGGGATGAAATGGCTTCGGTTTACGAAGAAACGCTCACCACCATTGAAGAAAAAGAGCTTGTTCAAGGTGTAGTAGTAGGAATCAACTCACGCGATGTAATATTGAATATCGGCTTTAAGTCGGATGGACTAGTGCCTATGACTGAGTTCAGAGACATGCCAGATCTGAAGGTCGGAGATAGTGTAGAAGTATTTATTGATGAGCAGGAAAATGCGAATGGTCAATTAGTTCTTTCCAGAAGAAAAGCTAAAATATTCCAGGCCTGGGATACGATAACTAAGAGTTATGAAAATGACTTGGTCATAGAGGGTTTTGTTAAGCGCAGAACTAAAGGTGGTTTGATCGTAGATATATTTGGTGTAGAAGCATTTTTGCCAGGTTCGCAAATAGACGTTAAGCCTATCCGTGATTTTGACGTTTTCGTGGATAAGGCGATGGAAGTTAAAGTGGTTAAGATCAACTATACCAATGATAACGTTGTTGTTTCCCACAAAGTACTCATAGAGAAAGATCTAGAGCAGCAGAAAGCTGAGATCCTCAATAACCTTGAGAAAGGACAGGTACTCGAAGGTACTATTAAGAACATGACCAATTTTGGTGTATTCATCGATCTTGGTGGTGTAGATGGTCTTCTTCACATTACAGATATCTCATGGGGACGCATTAATCATCCGGAAGAGGTACTTAATCTTGATGACACTGTAAAGGTAGTGGTGCTTGATTTTGATGAGGACAAAAAGCGAATTTCCCTTGGCATGAAGCAACTCACGGAACATCCTTGGGATTCCTTAGCCAAGGATCTTGATATTGGATCTAAAGTGAAAGGTAAGATAGTAAATGTGGCTGATTATGGTGCATTCCTGGAAATACAGCCAGGCGTAGAAGGTTTGATCCACGTTTCTGAAATGTCATGGTCACAGCACCTAAGAAATCCTCAGGATTTTATCAGCATTGGCGATGAACTGGAAGCTGTGGTGCTTACACTCGATAGAGATGAGAGAAAAATGTCTTTGGGTATTAAGCAATTAGCTGATGATCCTTGGACTAAGCAAGATGTGCTCACGAAGTATGCAGTGGGTACTAAACACAAAGGTGTGGTGAGGAATCTAACCAACTTCGGCCTATTTATAGAGCTTGAAGAAGGTATCGATGGCCTCGTACACGTATCTGATCTTTCCTGGACTAAGAAAATCAAGCATCCATCAGAGTTTGTAAAAGTGAATGATGAACTTGAAGTAGTTGTACTAGAGCTTGATGTGGAAAATAGAAGACTTGCATTAAGTCATAAGCATTTAGAGGAAAACCCATGGGATACGTTTGAAACCGTATTTACGATGGGATCCGTTCACAAATGCTCAGTACTTTCAGTCAATGATAAGGGAGCTGCGTTAGAATTACCTTACGGTATAGAGGGTTTCTGTACAGCCAAGAACCTAATTAAGGAAGATGGTTCTAAAGTAGAAGCTGGTGAAACTTTGGACTTTAAAGTGCTAGAGTTTTCTAAAGAAGACAAACGAATTATTTTGTCTCATAAAGCGGTCTACTCTAAAGTAGAAGAGCAGCCTAAGCCCGCAGCTAAGAAGGCAGCTCCTAAAGCAAAAGCGATAGATAAGATTAACAAAGAGTCAGAAAAATCTACTTTAGGAGATCTTGAAGCTTTGAGTGCACTGAAAGATAAAATGCAAGGTGCATCTCAGGAGGTTAAAGAGGCACCCAAAAAGAAGACGACTAAGGCCGCAAAAAAAGATGAGGCTGCTGAAGAAAAGGACGAAGCATAGGTGAATGGGAAAGGGTGGATTAGTTTTCCACCCTTTTGTTCAAAGTTACTTTCTTCATAATTTTGATTAAGATAAATGTTGGCGCTGTGGCCGAGTGGCTAGGCAGAGGTCTGCAAAACCTTTTACAGCGGTTCGAATCCGCTCAGCGCCTCCAGAGCAGAAAAGCCCACCCAAGGGTTTTTTTGTTTGTGATATTAAATCTATTGCAGGGTTAATGGATAACTTGATGGATTTTATGGTCTGCTATCACAGGTAATTTTGAGGGTCAGCCTTGGGCAAAATCACGATTATTCTTTTGATAAAATAGTCGCAAGAAAACCAGCGCAACATGGCTCTCCTCGCTAAAATTCTTTTGATTAAAAAACTCATCCAAGTCAGTAAATCCGGAGAGTTCCTTGAAATTTTGGCGCCCTAGCATTTTAAATCCCATCGTCCAGTTTTCAAAATTTCTTTTCTCAATATCTCCTTCTATAAGTACTCTAACCTGCTTATGCCGCCGGTCCTTTGCTATTTTATCGTATAAATTCTGCACATCTCTCTTTGCCCCTTCCAGTATCTGCAAATACTTTCCATCCAAGTAAATAAGCATACCGCTTATCTCTACGGCACTATTATTTGCCTCGCTGGTTTTTACTAACTCCTTAATGTCTTCATCGTTGGGAGTTTGGGCAGCTTGACTTACATAAATCAAATAATACATCTAACGTCTTCAAAGATTTAATCAATGAATTTAGCCTTTCCCACCAAAAATCCCAATTTATGGCTGAGATGCCTTACGTATGATAGGCGTAATGTTATTGGCTATTATTTGATGTCCCTCTACATTGGGATGAATTCCATCCGGTAAGTTCAGTTTCTCGTCTCCGGCCACACCATCCAAAATAAATGGAATAAGTATAGCATTATTATCCTTGGCCAACGCTGGAAATATTTGTTGAAATTCATTGGTATATGCGTTACCTAAATTGGGAGGTACCATCATACCAGCAATAACTATTACGACTTCGGGGTTTTTCTTTTTAACCTTATTAATAATATTCTGTAAATTTTCTTTTGTTGACGCTAGTGGCAAACCTCGTAAGCCATCATTTGCTCCAAGTTCAAGTACAAAAACGTCTACAGGTTTTTTTAGTATCCAGTCGATCCTCGAGAGGCCTCCGGCAGATGTTTCTCCACTTAATCCAGCATTTAAAATTTCATACGCTTCAGTACCTTCATTGAGCTTAGTTTCAATGAGTGCCGGAAAGGCTTGTTCTTTAGATAAACCGTAGCCCGCGGTAATACTATCTCCAAAAAATACAATGGTCTTTTTTTCTTGTTGGCCTAGCTGAATAGCAAATAGAAAAAATAGAGTAAAAATGCTGTTATAAATCATCTTAGCCTTGAAATTAACAATTCATTAAGTGGCTGATCAAACTTTAGGCCATAAATTCGCCATTTAAATTAGATATTAATCTTTATCCTACTTTATGCGTTAGCTCTAAGAGCCTAAATTTGAATTATGCCAAATATATTATCGGTTGAAAATCTTACTAAATCGTTTAAAACAGGTGATCGAGCTCTCACCGTTTTAGATAGCGTTTCTTTTGACGTAGAAGAGGGGAGTTCTATGTCCATAGTAGGCCCCTCAGGAAGTGGTAAAACCACGCTTTTAGGTTTATGTGCCGGGCTAGACGTTTCTACCAGCGGCGCGGTGACTTTAGTAGGTATAAAACTCAATGCTTTAGATGAAGATGACAGAGCATACGTTAGAAATCAGAACGTTGGTTTTATTTTTCAAAATTTTCAGCTGTTACCTACACTTACGGCTTTAGAGAATGTAACCGTACCTCTAGAACTTCGGGGAGAAACGGGTTACACGCAAAAAGGTAAGACCTTGCTGGACAGGGTAGGTCTTGGAGATCGAATGGGGCACTATCCAACACAGCTTTCTGGGGGTGAACAACAGCGGGTAGCCATGGCACGAGCTTTCATATCGTCACCCAAAATCTTGTTTGCGGATGAACCCACCGGAAACTTGGATGAGGAGACAGCAGAGATGGTAACTGACCTACTCTTTAATATTAATAAAGAAGAGAATACTACTCTAATATTAGTTACCCATAACATGGAGCTGGCTGAAAACACCGAAAGAATTTTACAATTGAAGGGAGGGAAACTGGTAGTAGACAGAAAATCTCGCATTGCTTCTTAATGGATTATACAATAAAGATTAAAAAGGCAAAAAAAAGCCTTTTTAGAGATGAGTGGGTATGGAAAATGGCGTGGCGAGATGCCAGGAATAATTTTGGCCGACTTTTCCTGTTTATATCGTCCGTAATTATAGGCATAGCAGCACTGGTTTCTATTAATTCATTCAATATAAATCTACAAACGAGTATCGATGATCAGGCCAAGGATCTATTGGGGGCAGATCTGGTTGTAAATGCCAATAAACCTTTTGAAGAAGATCTATGGGCAAAGTTTGATTCTACAAAATTAGAGGGATCCTTGGAGTTAAATATGGCTTCAATGGTGGTTTTTATGACTAGTACACCTGGTACGCGACTAGTAAGAATAGTAGCTTTCGATGGTGATTTCCCGTTCTACGGTAACTTAGAAACATTACCTCAAAATGCACCCAAGCTGATGCGCTCAGGTACGTTCGCTATGCTTGATGAAAATTTAGCATCGCAATACGACGTAAGCTCAGATGACTCTTTGAAAATAGGAGGTATCACCTTCAAAATAGCCGGTACCGTTAGTCAAATACCAGGTGGCGGAGGTCTCCAGTCTACCTTCACGCCCTCTGTCTATATCTCCCTAGATGACCTAGACTCCACCGGTTTAGTGCAATATGGAAGCAGAGTTAATTACAAGAAATATTTTAAGACTAATTCTCAACAAGAGACAGATGAGTTACTGGAAGAACTTAAGCCATTGATACGTCAGTATGGGCATTCTTATGAAACGGTAGAAGGCCGTAAAAATAATTTGGGAGACGGGTTTGAAAACCTCTATCGCTTTTTTAACCTATTGGCCTTTGTGGCCTTGATCCTGGGGTGTATCGGCGTGGCGAGTAGTGTTCATATTTATGTGAAGGAAAAAAAGTCTACTGTTGCCGTTTTACGCTGTATAGGAGCTTCTGGCTGGCAAGCTTTCAATATATTTTTTGTACAAACAACTATCATAGGTCTTATCGGCAGTATTTTAGGTGTAGGTCTGGGTCTATTGATCCAGTATGTTTTACCTATTTTATTACAAGAATTTATTCCGCTGGATCTTGAACTAAGCATTGCCTGGGCGGCCGTGTTTGAAGGCATACTGCTAGGATTGATCATAGCCATCTTGTTTTCGGTGTTACCCTTAATTGCAGTAAGATATGTGCCTCCTTTAACAGTTTTAAGAACGAATTATGAAGAACTAAAAAGCTATTCTAAGACCAGAATGCTAGTGGTAGTGCTCATTATCTTATTTCCTCTCGCTTTTGCAGCTTACCAATCAAAGAGCTTAGCTATTGGTTTTTTCTTTTTTCTTTCGCTGGTGGCAGCTTTTGGTTGCTTAGCTCTGGTAGCATGGGGACTGATGACTTTGGTTAAAAAGAATTTTCCGAGTAGATGGAGCTTTGTATGGCGCCAGAGTCTGGCCAATTTGTTTAGGCCCAATAACCAAACTCTGGTGCTGGTGGTAGTTATAGGTTTAGGGGCTTTTCTGATCTCTACCTTAAATATTGTTCAAAATAGTCTGTTAAACCAAGTCGAGTTTATTGGTAAAGAAAACCAATCAAATACCGTTTTATTTGATATACAGCCCAGCCAAAAAGCGGGGGTAGTACAGTTAACAAAAGATAATGATCTACCTATTCAACAGCTAGTACCCATTATAACCTGTCGGCTGGCCAATGTAAAAGGTAAATCAGTGGCTGACATACAGAAAGATACTTCAGATGCCATACCTAACTGGGCGATTACACGAGAATACCGGGTAACCTATAGAGATACGCTTACCGCTTCAGAGGAATTGATCAATGGAGAGTTGCAGCATATTTCCAATGACACTATTTACGTGACCATTTCGGAGGGTATGCAAGAGAATCTTGAAGTTGGAGTAGGTGACAGGCTGGTATTTGATGTTCAGGGGGTCAGTATAGTTGCCTACATTGGTGGAGTACGCGAGGTAGATTGGCCAACAGATCCACCTAATTTTATTTTCGTATTTCCTACCGGAGTGCTGGAAGAAGCTCCTCAAATTTATGTGCTCACTACACGGATAGATGCTCAGAGTAAAGCAAATACCTATCAGCGCGAGTTGGTAACTAGTTTTCCCAATGTGTCTTTAATCGATTTAAGACTCATCTTAAGTACTATCGATGAATTTTTTGATAAGGTTTCTTTTGTGATCCAATTCATGGCGCTGTTTTCTATCATTACCGGCTTGGTAGTTTTAACGGGGGCTGTCATCAATAGTAAGTTCATCAGATTTCGCGAAAACGTTTTATTGAGGACAATTGGCGCTTTAAAAAAGCAAATTCAGCGTATGACTATTCTCGAATACGCCTACTTGGGTTTTTTCGCCGGATTAACAGGGATTGGTCTTTCGTTGCTTTCAGGTTGGGCACTGGCTATCTGGTTTTTTGAGATTATCTTTTTCCCTGATGTTCTTAGTTTGGGTATAATCTGGGTATCTATTGTTTTGTTAACGATGCTTATAGGCTGGTTAAATACCAGAGATGTTGTGAATAGCTCGCCATTAGAAGTGCTGCGAAAAGAAACTTAGAATCGCTTATCTTTAATTTAGAAAGAAGGATAAGCTTTGAAAAAATCTTTGATTGTGTGCGTAGTCTATTGGGTTGGCCTATTCCAGCTTTCAGCCGAGCCCCCCGGTTTGCATTTTATTGAAAATAAAGGCCAATGGAATACTGATTTTTTGTTCATGAAATCACTGGGTAACGGGGAAGTGTATTTCAAAGAATATGGGCTAAAATTTCAATTAGCTGATTACGGAAATCTTTCTCATCCTCCCCATGGTGATCACGTACACGGTGAGTCTGATCATAATACGCTTGATGGTCCGGTGAGTTATGATAGCTATACTATGACCTTCCGAGAATCACAAAGGCCAGAATGCATTGAAGGTAAAGGAGAGCGATTGACCAAGGTCAATTATCTCAGAGGTAAGAGTGAAAATTCATGGCATAATAATATTTCCACCTATGAATCTGTTTTGTACGGTGGTATCTATGAAGGTATTGATGCTATTTTCACACAGGATAATCATCAATTAAAATATGATTTTCATGTAGCTGCTCACGCCTGCCCGGAACAGATTCAGCTGGAATATAACATTGAAAATATTGCCCTTGAAAATGGGGTATTGGTAATTACGACTGAAGTAGGCTATGTACAAGAGCTAAAACCCTTTGCTTATC
>JBCCSU010000177.1:0-9876 GCA_039199635.1 Bacteroidota bacterium
CTACAATCAGGCTTGCTAACACCTGTCTCGGAATCGTCTGAGTTCGGCTTTTTCGATGATATATTCATAGACATAGGCGATGAGCAGTCGATAGAAAATGATTTAAGCACGTATAGCTCGCATTTAAGTAACATGAAGCATTTCATGAAGCAAGGGCGCTCCAATACGCTGGTTTTAATAGATGAGTTTGGTACAGGTACCGATCCTCAGTTTGGTGGAGCTATTGCCGAAGCGGTTCTGAGTGAACTGATAGACCATGGTGTGTACGGTGTTATTACCACCCATTATGCCAATATCAAAAGCTTCGCTGAGAAACATAGTCCGTTAGTAAATGGTGCCATGAAATACGATATGGCCAACTTGCAACCGCTTTATGAACTTGAAATAGGTAAGCCTGGAAGTTCCTTTTCATTGGAAATCGCCAGAAAGATTGGTATCTCTCATCATGTAATTAACAATGCCAAGGAATTAATAGGTGAGCAGGCCATCGATCTGGACAAATTATTAATGCGGCTTGAAAGACAAAAACAGAAGACTGCCGAAAGAGAAAGAGCGCTAAAAGAGCAGGAGAAAAAAGTCAATAATCTGGAATCGAAGTATTCCAAACTGGCAAGCGAATTAGAGACAAAAAAGAAACAAATAATAAATAAGGCTAAGTCAGAAGCAGCTTCCTTGTTGAAGGATACAAATCGGGAAATAGAAAAAACAATTCGACACATCAAGGAAAATAAGGCTCAAAAAAATGAAACGCTTAAAGCTCGGAGGAAGCTAGAAGGACTTAAAGAAAAGATAAAACCTGATGAGTTAAGAAAGCATACTAAGGTAATAGAGGGAAGCATTGAAATAGGGGATTCGGTTAGAATCATCGGTCAGGAAGTATCAGGTGAGGTTTTAAGTATAAGAGGTAAAGGCGCTGAGGTCCAATTTGGCGATCTGAAATCGACCATTAAGCTCAACCGTCTTGAAAAAGTATCCAAAAGTGTTTCCAAAAAAATAAAGAAGGGAATTTCATCAGGTTTTAACCTTAATCAAAAACTTGCTGAGTTCAGTGCTACGCTGGATGTGAGAGGTAAGCGTGCGGAAGAGGTTTTTTCAATTGTAGATACCTTTATGGATAATGCTGTCCTCTTTGGAAGAAATGAGGTTCAGATTTTACATGGGAAAGGTGATGGTATTTTGAGGAAAGTTATCAGGGAACACCTAAAGAACGCTCCCTACATAGAATCGATTCAGGACGAACATATAGAACGAGGAGGTTCAGGTATTAGCGTAATCCGGCTAAAGTGAAAATTGCTTTATGACTGATATGCTCTCGCTATTTTGGTGCCACTCCATATATCCATTATGCCTCAATTAAGAGAAGGCTTTTGATGACTAGAATTTCATATTTTCGATATAGTTTAGGATTTACTGAGTCCCAAATACCGATTTTGTCCTAGTTAAAAGTTTTCAAGGTTTTATTATAATTGGTTGAATCCCAGCAGTATGCAGCTTATTTATTGATATATACTGATAAAAATCATAATTTTTTTTCTTTTCAAGGTTCGAATCTATTCCGAAATCATTTTATCTTCAGCTCGGATCTTACCATGTAACTCTAAATTGCGAGTATAAATGTTGTTTACAAGAGGAATTTATTTTAGAAAATCAGTAGCACTTTTCTTACTTATCATATTTCTAAACACGTTTTATCCCAAACCTATTTTTGGTTTTACCGATGGACCGCAACAGAATGAATATACATCCTATGAATCACCAGGGCAGGGCGATTTGGTCAATTTACTAACCGGTGATTTTACCTATAATTTACCTTTGATGACGGTTCCAGGACCTGAAATGAGCTTCCCGGTTAACCTTTTTTATCATTCTGGTATAGGTTTAGAGCAAGAAGCTACATGGACCGGTTTGGGTTGGAATTTAAATGTAGGTGCAATTACCAGAGACGTAGCCGGGTATCCAGATGATGCCTTCGATCAGGTCCACTCGGTAAATGTCCAAGACCCCGGAGGCAGTGGTTATGTTAAAAACTTTGTGTTATACAAGAGAACCTGGGATTCAGAGAAAGGCTATGGGGGTGGCATAAGCCTGTTTAACATTGTTGGTGTAGACTGGACTAATTCAGGAGGTCTAAAGTCAGGTACTATTTTGGGTCAGAATTTTAATAAAACCGGAATAAAAGGCTACTGGGCTGAAAATGTATTTAGTGGGGCCATGGCTGCAGGCACGGTTCTTTCTTTAGGCGTATCTACCGGGCTTATTAAGCTTAAAGAGGCAGCTAGTTCGGCCACGATGTCGGCCGGTTTGGGATATCTACAAGCAGCGGTCTCTGTAGGATCAAACCTACTTCAAGGCTACAATTCTCAAGGCGTTTTTTCATCTAGTGTAAACAGATGGAGTAGGGAGATAGAAACGTCTAATCTTGGATTTAGGACCGATTACAGGTATTGGTTGGATGACACGAGAGATGAACATGCGTTTGGGACGTTATATCTGGGTAGTACTGACCAAGCCAGTTTTAATAACGCTTGTAGTGGTTGTGAGTCGGGTTACAGGTATCCAAGAATTTCAAATTCACCTCCTGAAACAGGTTCACGCCCAATGTCCAACTTTAAGCAGGGTTTTGCGGCGTCGCAGGAAGCCACCAGTGATATGTATAGGTATGTAGATCCGGAAGACGAATACATAGACGTGCACACGCCCACACACCTTACTCATGATTATTTCTCTGTAATGGGATCTGGAGTCTCTGGTGTGATTCAGCCATTCAGATCAGATGTAGGAAGTGTTGGATTCACCAAAAGAATGAATAATATTTCCAGTCGTTGGCAGCCCGTACGTTATTTAGAGGAAGGTGCTGAGTTAGACAAAGTTCAGTTTATTTATCCGGGAGAAGTAAGTAATCGATACCTTTTCCATGATGTAAACGAAACAGGTATTTCCCATGAAATTGACTTTGGTGCTAATGGAGGTCAGGGTCAGTTGTATCTATCTCTTGATGATAATAAAATTAAGCCCGGTAATACTGTTGAAGCGGATAGAAATGGTCTTGAATCCGGAAAGTTGATAAAGGGTAAAAATATTAAGTGGTTTTCTAATGAAGAGATTACTAATGGCACAGCGTCAAATGATGGATTTATTGATACTTCTGACTTTGACCGTACTTCTCGACCTCTTAAAGGAATTGGGGCATTCCAAATCACAAAGGAAGATGGAGTCACTTATCACTATTCTTTACCTGTATACAGTCGGAGTGAAAGAAATTTTAGTGGAAAAAAGGGAGAAGAAACAACCAAATTTGCACTGCATCAAAATACTAGTGAGGTAGCTCAAACCTGGTTACTTACTGCCATTACCGGTCCGGATTACAATGATATGAATGCTAATGGAGTTGTTGATGAAAATGATATAGGACAATGGGTTGGGTTTAATTATGGGCGATACTCATCTTGGTTTAGTTGGCGAAGCCCTTACGTAAATTATTTTGATGACGGGGAAAGGCTTAGTTTTTCAAAAGGTTTAAAAGAACTGTATTACCTTGATGAAATTAAGACCAGGAGCCATACCGCAGTTTTTATCAAAGGTATCCGCAAAGATGGAAGAGGAGCATACTACAAGGGTACCGATCCTGTACCTCCCTCTGAAGGTGGCTATACTACTCATCCTAGGTCTACGCTTTATCTAGATAGAATAGTATTACTATCAAATGAAAAATATGATTTACTAAGAAATTCAGGGTTTCCTGCAGGGCCATTTGAACAAACAAATGATACGGATGAAATTGACCATAATGCCGAATGGTTACATCGAATTTATGACGTTTTTGATGCTCAAAGAAACAGCAGCATCATTGATATTTTAGAAAACCAATCAATTCAAACAATTCAACTCAATTATGAGACAGATGTTAATAAACAACTCTGCTTCGGAGCTACCAATTCTTTCAGTAGAGCTGATACTCCTCCTTCCACAGATGAAGCAGATATCTACTTAAACCGCTTAGGCAAACTCACTTTAAACAGCGTATCCACTTTTGGTGAAAACCAAGTTAAGGTAATGCCTGATTACAAGTTTGGATATGGTTACAACCCCAATTATCATAAAGATAGTTGGGGAGGATGGGGCATGTATAACAGGAATGGGCAGTCACAAAGCCATATAGCTTCCACCTATGATGACGATGGAGCGGCTTGGTCTATGAATAAAATAACACTGCCGCTGGGGGGTGTACTTGATATAGAATATGAAAGAGACACATATGCTTCAGTATCTGGAAATACGATCACCGAAAAGAAAGGCGGTAATATACGCGTGAGTAAGCTCTCTTTCTCAGATGGTGATAAATCTTATGATACAAGATATATATATACAAAAAACTCATTGCCCACGGGTGAGAGTAGTGGTGTAGTGTCAAAGGAGCCTGAATTTATTAAAAGACGAGCTACCTTCGGACTGGACCCTCTGTACGACCTTCCGTCAACTTCGGTTTTATATAGTAAGGTTACCATCCTGAATGGTGAGTTAAATACGGACCAAGACTTTCACACCAAGCTTGTATATGAGTTTGAAACCCCTGACATGACCATTGTTACCCAAACAAGGGATATTGAGGCCGCTTATCGTATTCCTGGGTGGGGTTCAGCGTTTTCTGATCATGTATACTACAGACAGCATTTCAATAAAGTTCATATTCGTAATGCTCGCATAGGTAGTATAAAAGGTATATATGAATATGACGCTAATGATATACTGAAGAATTCTACTGTGTTTAATTACGTTGAAGATCTACCAAATGATCAGGGAAAATTTTCACAGGGCACTATTACTGCCGAGTTTGCGCAAAAAACGGGGAATGATCCAGCCGCCTTTAAATTTCAAAGGACTTCAAAAATCTATTATCCATATATTTTAAAAAGTATAACCAGTACAGACCCCTATGGCACTTCCGTGAAAACAACTGCCACCTGGGACTTCATCACTGGGATAGAAAAAGCATCGATTTTGGAGGGCCCCATGGGTATAAGAACAAGGGCTGAAAAAGTATTTGCTTACGAAAAGTACCCTGAAATGGGGCCAATTCATAATGAGGTAGACAACAAAAACATGCTATCACAAATTGCCGGTAATTATACATACAAACTCAATGGATCAAATGCGTATACGGGTTTAATTGGAGCAACAGCGGCAACCTGGAATAAAGATTGGAATACGTATCGTGAATTAGATGCCTCCGGAGAATATGTGGATATCGACAATACCTACCCCACATGGCGCAAATCCATGAGTTATGTTTATCAAGGAGATGCTTCCGATCTTAAAACAGACGGCACACTTACCTTCGTCGAGGCAACGGACAAGTTCGATTGGGCAACCGGTGCCAGCAATCCGAATTGGCAATATGCAGGTGAACTATTACGGTTCGATAACTATTCTATGCCTCTGGAATCTAAAGATTTGAATAACATCTACACCGTGACCAAGACTGATGTCGAACAGAAAAGAAAGGTGCTTGAAGCTGCCAATGCCAAGTATACCGAGGTGGCCTGGTCTGGAGCGGAAAATGGCTACATCACATCAAACGGGAAGACATATGTGGATGGTGAGGTTCGTATTGGCAGCCCTGGCCAGGTAGATGTAGATATTGCTCATACCGGAAAGTATTGCCTGCAGCTGACTGGATCGAATGAAAAGGGATTTCATTACGTCATGAAAGCAGGTGAATATGATCCTGATCGAAACTACCGGTTAGGAGTTTGGGTGTTTAATCCACCATCAAACATACAGCTCTATTACCAGTTAGGTACTACACTCACACCGCTTACTGCAAGCATAATCCAGTCGGGTAACTGGTATCGTATGGAAGCTCTGATTCCGGCGAGCGTACTTAATGGCACACAAACACTGGAAGTGGGTTGCATAACAACTTCTGGCGCTGATGTATACATCGATGACTTCCGTTTCCAACCGATCGATGCCGGATTAACAGCTTATGTGTATAATGATCGCGATGAACTTACCTACACGCTGGACAATGAAAATTTCTTTACCGAATACCAGTACAATGATCAGGGCAGGCTGGTACGGACCTATGTTGAAACTTCAGCCCACGGGAGAGTACAACTGTCAGAAACTACCCAACACTTTAAACGCGACGGTGAATGAGAGTTAGTAAATTCATATTGTTAAAAGTTCTTTGTTTCTGCGGCCTCGTATTAAACGGCTATGGCCAGTACAATCGTACCGAGAACAAGGCCATGGCCGTAGACGGGTCAGGAACCCCGATTATAGTAGGTCATTACATGAATTTCGTAGATGGATTTGGTCAGCCTATACAAGCACAGGTAAAGAATCTGACGGCCAATACCATCTTTGCTTCGCAGTCGGTGTACGATCGTTTGGGGCGGGCCAGACTTCAAACGTTAGCTGCACCCATTGGTGCTTCAACCTTTGGGTACAAAGCCGATTTTATTACCAACTCATCAGGTAGTCCTTATTCTTCTGCTGATTTTGATGGCACAGGTACCTTGAATAACCCCACCCCCGTGGGGAATACATTGAGCGGAACTTTAGGGTGGTATTATAGCTCGCGAAATACGTTGGAGCCGGCCACAGCGACCACAAGCTTTCCTTATTCTAGAAGTTGGTCGGAAGAAGGCCCCGACAGCCGGATCTCGAAGTCTGCGGGACCGGGTAATTATTATAGGATGGGGAGTGGCCATGAGGTAGTTTCTGAGCGTTTGGATATCACTGCTACGGAACTCAATCATTACTACAGTTTGCGCGGGCATTTTACCAGCACGACCACAAGCCTTAACACCGCCAACGGATACAAAATTGTTTCTACTGATCCTGACGGGTACCAGTCTGTTTCTTATGTAGATGCTGACGGTAAAACACTGGCTTCGGCGGTACTGGACGGTGGCATTTATAAATATTGGTCGTACGCCTATTATAATGACGTAGGACAGCTGGTAGCTACAGTGGCACCGAAAGGGGTCAATACCGGCTCCGCGGCTTACCCTAATTTCGCGACTATCTATGAATATGATCATCGTGGATTGCTTATAGCTACTGACGCGCCTGACGAGGGACGCACTGAATACATGTATGCTACCGATGGCAAGCTGCGTTTTTCGCAAAGCGCTGAGCAAAGGAGCAGAGGCAATAATATTTTCTCATATACGCACTATGATTATCTCGGACGTTTGATTGAGGCCGGCGAGTATAAGGGTACTTTACTTTTCAACTCTGCGGGCTTAAAAGCGCTGCTTGATACCGATGGTTCCATTTGGCCAATAGGAGATGTTTCGGACTGGGGCAAAGTATATTATGATTTACCTCAGGGCGATTTTCCTTCCGATCCTAATCATCCTGCACAAAGTTTCACCTACGGGGCTGTGGTAGCTTCGGAAAATGAGCACAGCAAAACCTGGTATAGCTACGATGAATTTGGCCGTTTAGCCTTTTCAATCCAGCACATTAATGAGTTAGCAAAAAACTATACCCTGGACTATACCTATGATTTTGTGGGTAATGTAACCCAGGTGAGCTATCAACGCGATATCCCCGGTGAGGGCTTTTTCCATCATTATGTGTATGACGCGGACCAGCGTCTTTCGGAAGTATATACTTCGGTGGACGGGGTATTTGCCAATGCCTATCTACATGCAAGATATATCTACTATTTACATGGGCCGCTTAGGCGTATAGAGTTAGCGGAAGACCTCCAGGGTATTGACTTTACTTATACAGCTCAAGGTGCTTTGAAAGCGATCAATCATCCTGATGCTGCCAATGATCCCGGTGATGATGGTACGAATGGATTTAAGTCGGATGCTTTCGGCATGACCATGGAGTACTATGAGGGCGACTATGCCAGCCGGACGGGAGACATGACCAGTATTAACCTGGATGAAGCCAATGTGGCCCAAAAGTTTAATGGTGGAATTCGGGCGACTAACTATGGGAACAAAGGCTTGGGTTTAGAGCATGATTATGAGGATCATCTTGTGTTGGACAAATATGAAGACTTAACGGCCACAGCACAGCAAAGCATCACCCTCAAACCCGGTTTTGACACGCAGAGCAGCCGCTTTGATGCGAACATTGATCCGCTGGGCACCTACAACATTCCGGATGAACCCAGTAAGATGTATGCGTATCAATATGACGACCGACAGCAAATGAGTACTGCCATCTATGACGAGACCGCTGGGTTTGATTACAGCAGCAACCAAAACCGGGTCGACAACCTTACCTATGATGACAACGGCAACATCCTTAGCCTTGACCGACGTGATGATAACAGTCAATTGCAAAACGACTTGAACTATAGCTACGATCCAGGGACAAACCAATTGGCCAACATCCCCGGATATGCCAGCTACACCTATGATGAGATTGGTAGATTGGAGGCTGTAGACTATGTGGATGGCGATGATCTTTACCTCACCTACGATGCCTACTCCAACGTGATAGAAATTCATTCCGACCCGACAAGGACTACACTGAAGCTCAGTTTCAAGTACAGTGATCAGGGCTACCGGTTGATGAAGAAGAACCATGATCTGGACCTGGAAACCTGGTATGTGCGGGATGGTGCAGGTAACGTGATGAGCATTTACTACAAATACCAAAGCCAGATCTTTCAGGGCGAGCTACCCATTTATGGTGGTAGCCGGATCGGTACCGCCTTTAGAAACACCACCCATTACAAATACAACTATGAACTGATCGATCACCAAGGGAATGTTCGGGCAGTGGTGTCCAAGCTCAAGTTCATGGAAACCCTGACCATGGAGCCAGAGTTGGCCCTCATTGAGGAGCAAGAATTTGACCACGTAGCTGATACCCGTAGGCAGGATGCCATGTTCAACCATACACCGGACGCATTGGTGAATGGCGCCAGTCATGCTGTTTGGTTGAATGGTGATCTCGGAAGGCATGTAGGGCCTGCAAAAGCGTTGAAAGTTGCAGCCGGAGATGTAGTAAGCATGGAAGTCTACGCCAATTATGTAGATCCGGACGCACTACAAAATCTGGTGACCGGAATAGGAACCCTGATCGGTTCGGCCTATGGATTTGCCCCCGATGACGAGACTCTTACCTATTTGTCAGCGATCGAAAGTGCTGTGCTGGGCCCGGCTGAAGTTACGGCTGCCCCGGGAGCCGGAGTGCCGAAGGCGTATATGCAATACCTGCTGTTTGACGATAATTTTAACTATGTAAGCACGATACCCGTTGGCGATACCTACCGAATGATGAGCTCATCGGCCATGGCGACTACTGATGGTAGTGGTACAGTGATAAGCGTGGCTCACGAGCACCTGGAAAACGAGATCACCATTCCAGAGGACGGGTATTTATTTGTCTACCTGGTCAATGAAAGCCTGGCCGATGTGAATGTCTATTTTGATGACTTCACCGTGATGCAGACCGGGGTAGACATTGTAAAAACAGCCGAGTACTATCCCTTTGGTCTGGTACTAGACAGTTGGCAAAAGGAAGATTACCGCTACGGCTACCAGGGCCAGTTTGCGGAGCAGGACGAAGAAACGGGCTGGAGCAGCTTTGAATTGCGCATGTACGATCCCATCATTGCTCGATGGACAAGTACAGACCCCTACGGACAGTTTTATAGCCCCTACTTGGCGATGGGAAATGCCCCGGGAATGATTGATCCTGATGGTGGGTTTTGTCCAAACTGTTTTCCTGGTGCATTAGTTCTTAAAGAAGTTGTCATTAATGGAACGAGAATTTCTGCCAATGCAGTGGCTGCCCGAGGAGCTTGAAGCACACCGCAGAGCTCGGCGGTATCCCTCTATGAATTGATGCCCTAGTCCAGGTGGTTTCCCGACAGAGTGGGACTGTAAAGGATCC